>JBFMDL010000049.1:0-22233 GCA_040753635.1 Nitrospirota bacterium
CTTTGCCTTCGGTTACCTCCGGACGATTCCTCACGAAATCGCCCTTTCCGTTCAGCTAACAGTTCCCCCTGCCGAGTCTGTAGAGGACTTTCACCTCCAAGTGAGTGCGCCCTGCCGGGCGCACAATGATAAAGAGGGCGGTTTCAACCGCCCTCTTTGACAATATTTCAGGCCTTTTCCGCAGCAGCGCTTACAGCAGGCGCCGGCTCTTTACCGAGCTTGAAATAGTCAACCACAAATATCCAGACCCCATAAAGGAATCCAACGCCGAATATGGCCCTTAGTATCCAGAACCACAGGTTGTAATTAGCCTTTACAGCGACATAGTCAAGCCCTATCAGCCTTTCCATATACGTCTGGACCATCCCTGCGCCTGTAATTGTGAGCACAATGAATATCATAGAGATCGTCATCCACCAGAAAGACTTGAAAGCCCTTCTTGAGTCGAACTCCTTGACCCCCCTGATGGCCGGTAATGTTATATATACCATGGACATGACCAGAAGCACGTAAGCGCCGTAGAATGCGAGATGTCCATGTGCGGTTGTTATCTGGGTCCCATGCGTCCATTTGTTCACCTGCGGCAGTGTATGGATGACACCCCATAGTCCTGCGCCAACAAAGTTGAATATTGCATGGGCAACTGTGTAGTAGAGTCCGGCCTTATTAGTTACATTACGGGTTTCCCTCGTGGTCCTGAACGCATCCCAGACCATCAGAAGCAGCGGGATAGGTTCAAGCGAACTGAATATGCCGCCGATCCACAGCCAGTACTCAGGAGTTCCTATCCAGTAATAATGGTGTCCTGTTCCCAGTATCCCTGTAAAAAGCACAAGACCTACTTCGACATACATCCATTTCTCAACCACTTCTCTCCGTGCGCCCACGACCTTCATCAGCATAAAGGCCAGCAGCGCCCCTGCAATCACTTCCCAGGCGCCCTCAACCCAGAGATGGACGACCCACCACCACCAGAACTGGTCTTTGACCATGCTCTTTGTGTAGAACATACCCGGCAGATACATAAGCGCAAGAAAGGCGAGACCGCCAAGCAGTGTCCCCTGTATCCCGGTCCACTTTTTTGTCCTGATAACTGTCATAATATTGATAAAAAGGAACATCAGAACAGAGACGACGATGAGGCCGTCAGCCCAGCGCGGCGCCTCGATGTATTCCCTTCCCTCATTCAATGGATTTATTCCCATAATAGGGCTGTTAGCCTGAGGGTTCAACCCCATCCAGATGTATCCCAAAACTACCGCTGTAACTGCAACAACAGTGGCCCAGAACTGTAATTTCGCAAGCGAAAGGCTCCATAATTCCGACTCTGATTCCTCGGATATAACATAATACGTTGCGCCCATCAAGCCCATAAGTATCCATACGATCAGGGCATTTATATGCAAGGTGCGGATTGTATTGAAATTCAAGATAAAGAAATCAGGCCATATGAACTGAACAGCTGCAATTATCCCCACTGCTGCCTGAACAAGAAAGAGAATAACCGCAAATGTATAGAAATTCTGCGCTATCTTCTGGCTTTCATATTTTATGCTCATTTATTTCACCTCCTATTTAAGTGTTAGCATATAATCTGTTAAATCATTCAGATCCTGCTCTGATACATGACCATATGAGGGCATTGCAGAGTTTGGAACATATTCTGATGGATTCCTGAAATGTCCGTAAAACCATCCCCTTTCCCTGTTGCTTCCCACATGTGTCAGTTCCGGACCTGTTGTGCCGCCGATACCGTTTATTGTATGGCAGGAAGAACAGCCGAGTGACTGATAAACCTTCTGACCCGCTGAAAGCTCTTTCATTCCAACTCCTGTTGCTGATGCGAGGATAGGCTTGGGCGGCCAGTCATTTGTGTCGACCTTTGATATCCAGTCGAGAAAGGATATCAGGTTGTCTGCCTCTTCTGAACTTAATCCGAGTTTGGGCATAGCTGCCTTCGGGTTGACGGCCCTCGGGTCCATCAGGAACTTTTTAAGATATTCCTTCGGTTTCCTTTCGGTAGTCTTTGTCATGTCCGGGGCAAAGTATGAACCATTTCCTAAAATTGTATGGCACCCTATGCAGTCATATTTGTGCCATACCTTCTTGCCGGCATTCACCTCATCTGTAATCTCTGGCGCCCTTTTATCAAGTTTTCCCATTGTATCAAATGTGAGGGCGACAAAAATTACAAAGAAGAAGAGACTGCCGAAGATAAAAAGATTTCTTGCAGCCTTATTGCTCATAAACACCTCCCTGTTATTTCCAGTCTTGCTGGCTTTGTTATAACAATTTTAAAAAGAGAGGGATTCCGGTTCTATGATGTAAATCATAATACGGCGGAAAGAATAAAACATATTTTATAAAACAGCATGGAGATTACGCTGGCATGACGGTTTAAAAAACATTAAAAATCTAATCCTTATGCGTTCCGTATATCTCGTCGAACTTCTTGTGGTTGTCTTTAAATGCCTGCAGTATTTCCGGGTCGAAGTGCGATGGCAGTGTGCGCCCGTCGCCTTCGGCGATTATTTTAAATGTCTTCTCATGATCAAATGGTGGCTTATAAGGTCTTCTGCTCCTCAGTGCATCATACTGGTCTGCAATATTCATCATCCTTCCTTCTATTGGTATTTCCTCGCCTCTAAGCCCTTTGGGATAGCCTCCTCCGTCCCACCTTTCATGATGCGTCAGCGCAATCACTTCAGCCATCTGCAGATAGACAGAAACCGAACCATGGAGCATTCTGCCCCCGATTGATGCATGTGTCTTCATCAGGGCAAATTCTTCAGGATTTAATTTCCCCGGCTTCAGCAGTATATCGGACGGGATCCCTACCTTGCCTATATCATGCATGGGACTTGCGTAAAATACCGACTCTGCCTTTTCCTCTGACCAGCCTATCTGTTTAGCCAGAAGCGAACAGTAATAGCTTATCCTCTTGATATGGGAAGCGGTGTCCTCGTCCTTGTATTCAGCAACGATCGTGAGCCTGTGGATGCTGTCTATATAACCTTCCTTTATCTTGTCTTTCGATTTCTGCAGTTGCATGTTTGACCGGCTGAGTTCCTGAAGCGCAAGCTTTAGCTGCAATGTCCTTTTCTCCACCTCTGACTCAAGGATCTTATTATGTTGTTTCAGGAAATCTTCAAATTCTTTGACCTTTAAAAGATTTTTTGTCCTTGCAACAATCTCCGTGGTGTCAATGGGTTTTGTGAGAAAATCATGTGCGCCCACCTCAAGTCCCCTTATCTTCGAATCCCTGTCAGCAAGCGCCGTGACCATCACAACCGGGATATTTTCCATTGCAGGGTCTCCCTTGACCCTTCTGCAGACTTCATATCCATCCATCCCCGGCATCATGATATCGAGAAGGATCAGGTCCGGGGAAAAACCTTTCGTCTTTTCCAGAGCCTCAAACCCGTTTCTTGCTGTTTCAAGGGCATATCCGTAGTTATTCAGAATAGTAGCAATTACCTTTAGATTTTTTTCCTCATCATCAACTATGAGGATCTTATGCTTTTTATTCACTTCATGCATATTATCTCCTTATTAAGTGAATAAAAGTCAGCAAAAGCACTTCACATTCACTGTTTCATGTCAATCTTGAATATATTTCTTTACTATTTCAATAATTTCTTTTGTGTTGATCGGCTTTGAAACATAACCGTCAAACCCTTCTGCAATCAATCTTTCCTTATCTCCTTTCATTGCGTATGATGTCAGTGCAATAACAGGTATCTTTGAAGTCATATCTTCAGATCCAAGTATTTTTAACGCTTCAATCCCGTCCATCGCAGGCATCTGGATGTCCATCAAAATCAGGTCGGGCAGGTTTTCCTTTGCCAGTCTAACGCCTTCTTCACCGTTTTCTGCCTCTAATGTTTCGTAACCGCTTTTCCGGAGCAGGAATCTCAAAAGTTTAATGTTTTTCTCGTTATCGTCCACAATAAGTATTTTTTTGCCCATATGCTCTCCCCCCTGATGCATGCCGTCATCGGCAGAAAATTTAACCATTTCACAGCCCGGCAACCCTTTTAATCTCTTTCAGCAGAGCTTCTCTTTCAACAGGCTTAGGGATAAAACCATCCACTATCAGTTCGTGCTCTGCTATTGATTTATGCCAGTCATGAAATGCGCTGGTCGCAATAACCGGTATATTTTTTGTTTCTGTATATTCCTTGAGTTTTCTTGCAAATTCGAATCCCGTAAGATATGGCATCATTATATCAGTGATTATCAGATCAAAATAAGGGTCTCTGGCAAGAAACTCCAGCGCCTCATCTCCGTTGTTGATAATAACAGTCTCATAACCCATGGAATTCAAATTTATCTCAAAAATACGCCTGCTTTTGCTGTCGTCATCCACGATTAAAACCCTTTTCTTATTCAAGTCCATTCTATTGCTCCTTCCTGAGGGGGATCATAAAAACAAATTTGCTTCCCTTCCCTACCTCACTTTCAACCCAGATTTTTCCTCCGTGCAATTCCACGAATTTCTTGCATAAATTAAGTCCGAGCCCTGTTCCCTCATACTTCTTCGACAGTTTAGTTTCAAGCTGCTGGAACGGCTGGAACAGTTTTTTCCGGTCTTCTTCTGAGATGCCTATGCCTGTGTCCTCCACGGTGATTTCAATATAATCGAAATCAAGTTCCGAGTCATCAGTCCGGAGTTCGGAGCTGTCTTCAATCATGTTTATTCTCCTTGCCTTGAGTTTCCCCTTTCTCAAGAGGGGGTAAAGGTGTGTGTGACTTTATCCAATTTTCAATATCTGCTAAAACCCCTTCAATATTACTCATCACTTCATCATCCTTAAACCTCAAGACAGTAATCCCCAATCTATTTAATCTCTGTTCTTTTATTTTGTCTTTTTCAAAGATCTCTTCAAAACTATGCGTATATCCATCCAATTCAATTGCTAACATTAACTTGCTGCAGAAAAAATCTACAATATAATTATCAACTGGTTTTTGTCCGTGAAAATCATATCCAATCGGTTGTTTCCCTTTTAAATAAGCCCAAAGCTTTATCTCTGCCTTCGTGCTGTTATTTCTCAGTTGCCGTGCTAATTTTTTTAGCTTTGCATTATAGAGAATTCTCATAACACACCCCTAACCCCTCTTATTAGAGGGGAATGGCCCAACTCCCAACTTCGAACCCTTAACTCTCCGTGCGCTGACGCGCACGGAGCCCCCATCCGGTGTAAACTTAACGGCATTGCTCAGCAAATTGAAGAGTATCTGCTTTATCTTTCTATCATCAACAATGATAAACCCTATCCCTTCCTCCACATCGGATTCGAGCTGTATATTGTGCTTCATCGCCTTCTCTCTGAACATGACGAGACTTCCTTCGATAAGTTCATTCAAGTTAAATTCCCCGAGATCAAGTCCCATCTTGCCGGCCTCAATCTTTGACAGGTCAAGGATATCGTTAATAAGGTTCAACAGGTGGGTGCCGCTTTCATATATATCATGAACAAATTCCTTCTGGTCATCGGTTAATGGGCCTGCCATCCCGTCCATAATAATCCCTGAGAAACCGAGGATCGAGTTGAGAGGAGTTCTCAGTTCGTGAGACATGTTGGCAAGAAAGTCAGATTTTGCCCTGTTTGCAGCCTCTGCCTGGAGCTGTGCCTCCTCTGCTTCAACCCTGCTCATCTGTAGTTGCCTGTTCAGTTCAATGATCTCGAAGTTCATCTGCGAGATTGCGATCGTCCTCTGCTTCACCTTATCCTCAAGTCCCTCGATCAGGCGTGCATTCTCAATGACTACAGCTGCCTGGTTGGCAAAAATCTGGCATAACTTGATCATATCTTCTGTAAAATAGTCGGATTCGTCGCTGTAAAAAAGCAGAGTTCCGATGCATTTCTCTTTTTGACAGATAAGAGGAACCCCGAGAATAGAGACGTATCCTCTTTTTTCAGCCTCATCTCTCCAGAGCGCAAATCCGCCATCATTAATGTTCATCGCAAACGGCTTTCTTGTCTTTATTGAGATTCCAGCTGGCCCCATACCTGTGGGTGAATCATCCCATGTAACTCCGAGGCTCGACAGATAATCGTTCCCCAGACCTGCACTTGCAACAGGCCTTATTTCATAATTCCCTTCTTCAACAAGTCCAAACCAAACCATCTTGATGTCGAATAATTTCATGGCATATTCACAAATGGCGTTATAGAGTTCATTGATTTTGCTAATGCCGATTATTGAGCTTGAGGCCATACTAAGGGCATAAAGCTCTTCACTGTGTCTCTTGAGTCTTTCCTCGGCCTTCTTAATCTCTGTAATATCCCTCGAAATGCCTATAAGCGCAATGACGTTTCCATCGGAATCTTTTACCGGAGAAGTGCTTAAATACACGGGATATTCAGTCCCGTCCTTTCTGATATTGATAATCTCACCCTTCCATCCACCCTCAAGGGATTTAGTAAATATTTCTATACCAATATCAGGCGGGTTGCTGGGTGACTGCATAATGGATACATCTTCCCCTTTGAGTTCTTCCTGTGTATAACCAAGATAATCATAAGCCTGTGGATTAATATGTATTATTTTCCCTTTCGTATCAGTAATAATGATCAAGTCCATGCTGCTGTCGAGAGACTGTGCAAGCATTGCAACCTGTCTGTGGTTTATAGCGTTCTGCATGGAGACAGATATGATATCGGCAATGGATTTGTACAGATCAATTTCCCTTTTAGACAGCTTTACGCCTGCTGAAAGGTAGAGACAGAGCACGCCGAGCATCTTGTCCCTCGATTTCAATGGGAGGATTATATGACCATGCTCTGCAGTATCCGAATAACTCTTTGTATGCCTTCTGTCCTTTAAGTAACTCTCGGAAATGAGAACTTCTTCCTTTTCCGCCACTATCCCGCAGAGACATTCTCCATACAAGACATTTGTGCATCCCTCTGTCTGTTCATTGCCTAAATTGCGTGATACTATAAGTTTCAGCGTCTTTGTATCAGAATCGGACAAAAATATCGCTGCTTTCTTTCCCAATACAAGGGGGGCGAGGCTGAGGATCATATCTATTACTTTATTGAGCAGGACTTCCAATGTAAGAGACTGGCTGGCAGATGCTGAAATTTTATTCAATACATCCAGTTCCCGCATATGTTCTGCCTTTTCGTCAAAAAGAAAGTTCAATGTCTGGCCCATGTTATTGAACGTGCTGCCGAGCATTCCTATCTCATCACTGCCTCTCACATCAACTCTGGCGTCAAAATTCCCTTTTTCGATTTCTGCGGATGCATTCATGAGTCTTCGGATCGGGGTGACTACGCTCTTTTTCAGGAAAGCGACGATAAATATCGAGGCGGAGGCAAAAAGAAGGATTACCATGATTCTTAATCTGTCGAACTCCCTGATCTTACTGTTGTAATTAAGCTCAAGGGTTTTAACCATCATGTTGATATCTTCCACATAATCATGAATTCTAATGTCAATTTGTTCGAGAAATTTCCGGGCCTTATCTTCAGGCAGATCTTCGGGCATTTCCGCCAGGCGCAGGAATGCGGGTTTAAGGCTCTGCTCCCACTCCCCGATGATTCCCTTGAAAAGCGCCAATGCATCCTGATAGTGCTTCATGGGTTTCATATTAAGCTCTTCGCTGCCTTCCATTAGATTTTTGATAATATAGTCGAAGATGACCATCTCATTCTTCAGTTCCATCTTGAGTGATTCACTGGTTTCAGGGGTCCCCCTGAAAGTCCGTTCAGCGATCCTCTGAGAAAGCCACGCCATCTGAAATGAACGGAACCTCAACTGCCCTGCGAGGTTTATCCTCGCTGCCTCTCCCTCCATATGGTGCGTAAAGAGGAACCCCGAATAAATATAGGCGACAATAATAACCCCTATAATCAGGCTGATGAATACGAACTTTGATGTGAGGGATTTAAATTTAAACATCTGCCTCCTTCCGAAAAAATCATATCACAAAATTGCATGGATTCAAATAAATACCTCCTTATAACTTATTCTGTTTGTCCATCTTAAGCTCGCGCTATGATTTCAATCAGACCTTTCTGTGGTATAATTATGCTTATGAAAACAGTCTCTAAACCGGCACACTATCTGAATTATAATGAACAAATGGCCCTGGAGGGTATTCTCCAAAAAATACCATCCATGTTTCCCTTGATAAACAGAATCGTTCTTTATGGTTCAAAGGCAAGGGGGGATTTTATCGAGGAATCCGATGTGGATATCTTGTTTATTACAGACTCTCCTATCGAAAGGGCGATGAAATTCGAGATCTATGACATGATATACGAACTGCAAATAGAATATGATGTCGTCATATCTGCAATCTTCAGCACTTCTTCAGATTTCCAGTCAGCAGCCAAGCCTTTTCTAAAGCGGATCCATATGGAGGGCATTACTCTATGGTCGAGAGAATAGACAAAGAAGAAGGCCGTCTTCGCGCAAAAGACGAAATTGAAAGGGCATCGGCTGAATTGAACGCTGCACTGCTCCTGCACGAAAGAGGCTTTTTTTTTAAAAGCGTTTCATCTGCTTATTACTCCATATACCATGCTGCAAAAGCGCTCCTGCTGGTAAAAGGGGTTGAACCAAAGACGCACGAAGGCATAGAAAGGATGTTCAGCCTGTATTATATAAAGACAAAGGAATTTGATTTAGCAGTCGGCAAAACCATAGGAAGGCTCATGAAGATGAGGGAGGAGGCTGATTACTATCCAGAGGTGCCTTTTACAGAAGAAGAGTCTGACGGAGCCATTAAGATGGCAAAAGACTTCGTAGAAAAAGCGAACAAACTGATATAAAGACGAATTTTGTTATGAATGTTCGTGGAGATGAAACCGTTTTATATTTTAATGATCGGTCTCCTGTTTTTTAGGCAATATAAGATAGAATGTGCTTCCACTGCCGCAGTCTGATTCCGCCCATGCCTTTCCCCTATGCAGGTTGGCGATCATCTTGACGCTTGAAAGACCTATGCCTATTCCTGGTTTCCCGCCGGGCATTACATAATAGTTCTCAAATATCAAAGATAACTGGTCTTGCGGAATACCGGGTCCGTCATCCTTGATTGAGATAAGGACGTTTTCCCTTTTTTCCTGTATTGTGACTGCTGCCCTTGTCTTAGCATACTTGATCGCGTTGGATAAGTAATTCCCCATAGCTCTCAGTATCAATTCTCTGTCACCCTCAACCTCGATAGGTGTTAGATACTCACAATCCTTCAACTGATGTCTGTTAATCGTGACAGAAAGGGCATTTCTTTCAATCTCTGGCAAGAGAAAAATGACGGCCTCTTTAGCGATTTCAACAATATTTACATCTTTGACATTCAAGATCGCCTTACCGCTTTTCAAGCGACCATAGATCAGGGCGTTATCAATAAGGACTGACATCTTTTCCCCGCTTTCCTTGATTATCCTCAGGAATTCAGCCTCTTTTCCCTTCGAGATTTTCTTTTCAACCATCATCTTTGCAAATCCTGTGAGACCTATAAGCGGGTTCCTCAGATCATGGACAAGAGTGCTCAGGAACTTTTCTTTATCTTTTCCCAGCCTTATAAAATAGGCTCTGGACATAATAGCTATTACGCCATGATACAGATGCTCAAGGGTGCGGAGAATTATATCTATTCTTTCTGGATAAGCCTGTTGCAGGCATGGTAACGCAGCCTCTTCATACATGTTGAAGAAAAAAATCAGGTTTTCATATATCTCCCTGGATCTGGCAAACTCAATACCTCTTTTTTGTATCCTTTTTAGATAACCATCGAAATTGCCATCGGAAAGAGAAGTTAACAGCAGCTTTACCGCAACCTTAAAGTCACGCACCGACCTCTCTTTAGCCCTGTGGATATTCCTGCTCTTAGCATACAAATCGTGCCACTTTCGGGCTATCTCATCTTCGAATCGCAGCATAGACTTTGCTATGTCAACTATCATATTTATCTCAGCAGAGGTTAAGTTAACTATCTCTTTTACTATCATTCTCTACAATCATCTAAGCGGTTTTAGGTGAAGTTCTGGATCTCAATATGTAGTACACTTTTCTAAATTCTCAGTTTAATCCACGGGAAAGACTATGGCACCGGCTGTTTGGTGTCGGGAACATAATTAAACCGATGGCACTACCAGTCCGGACTTCACAGCTATGCATGCTGCCTGAAGCCTGTTTGACGCCCCCAGTTTTCTATAGATGCTGTCAAGATAGGCATTGACCGTGCCGGCGCTTATCTTAAGATTTGAGGCTATTTCCTTATTAGTGAGCCCCCTTGCAAGATGTTTCAGAACCTTCCTCTCCATTGCAGTGACCACAGGCAACCTCTTTTTTCTGGTTTTGCAGATCTCTTCGCAAAGTATGATAATTACATCCCTATCAGGCGATTCCCCCGGCAGCGGTATCATACACGCATAGATGCCCGAGTATGAGGTCTCACAGAGGTGTTTCACCCCTATATTTAGCCATTCCAAAAATTCATTAGTGTCTATATTCCTTTCCCGGAGTTTCTCTTTGGCTCTTTCGCTTACCCAGAAATCCCCGAGATAAGACTTAATTATTATCGGACCGTCTTTAACGAGAGACTCGACAGTTTTAATTTTTTCTCTAACACGGACAATAATATGATGTCCCTGTCTCTTTGAACTCATAACTTAAAATTCTAACTTAATTTCAGAAGCCTTTTCTACTCCTAAATGGGAAGTTGAATTATGGGAAATTCTGAATTTATAATTTTAAGGATGTCCCTACTAAAGCGCGCCATCGCTGAGGCGATAATACTTCAGGCTATTGAAGATCTATGGGATGACGAAGAAAAGGGGGAGAGCATCGATTTCTTCAGAGGAGAAGGCTTCGGGCTTTGCTCTGAGATTGCCTGCATAGATTCAAGTGGCAGGATTAAACTGCTCAACATAGTTAAGACAATAATCAACATGAGGGGAACAGCCCTATGAAAAAGAATTGCTGGGAGTTCAAGAACTGCGGCAGTGAGCACATCTGCCCCTCCGCATCCGAGACGAGACTTGATGGCGTTCATACCGGGAAAAACGGCGGAAGATCATGCTGGGTTATAGCAAAGACTTTATGCGGAGACAAGATTGACGGAACTTTTTTAGAGAAATTCAAAGACTGTGCGATATGTGATTTCCATAGAAAAGTGCGGGTTGAAGAGGGGGCTGGATTTCAATTCACTTTTCAACTTCTCAAGAGACTCAAGGTATGAGAGCGTGCAATCCATGAAAAAAATTCTTATTGCTGATGATGAAGAACCTATAAGGAATATACTCACCCATGCTGTCTCACGTCTCGGACACAGGCCATATACAGCCAGCGATGGCGCTGAGGCGATAAGGCTATTCAGGGAGAACCCTGAGATTGATATTGCCATTCTTGACCTAAGAATGCCTTTTATAAGCGGTCAGGAAGTATGTATCCTTCTAAAGAATCTGAAACCTGATATCGAGATAATTATATCGAGCGCCTTTGTTAATGAACTGATAGAAAAGGAACTGAAGGAAATGGGTGTTAAACATATTCTTCACAAGCCTTATCCAATGACAAAGCTCCAGGAGATAATCGACACAATATGATGATCTATGACCCTTTCCGCTCTTTTATATGCTGATCGCAACAGTTAATTGAATCAAAAGCGCTGACTAAACATGGGATTTAATGAAGGGGAAAACCGTTAAAAATCGGAACCATGGCAAAAACGGGCATATCCGGGGTTCTGGCTCCGATCAAAATTCCATTTAACCCGGATAATCCATAAATTATGATAATACAGAAAGCACATAGTATCATCGCTCATTCTCGGTCTTCGACCTCCGGGGTATTTGGCCTCTTTATACCCCCCTCAATGGCACAATAAATTCCAGAGGTTATGGCCCCTAAAATTCCATAGCTGCACCGGCTTAATGTAAACCAAAACTGATACCATTTCTTCTTGATCGAAAATCAAGGAGGAAAGGATGGTAGGAGCGGCTATGTATACGACAATCAAGACATTAAAGGAGCTTGGGAAGAGCAAAAGTGAGATAGCCCGAATAACAGGGCATGACTGGAAGACCGTACAGAAGGTAATCCGTGAGATCGACCGTGGGGTAATGGGGCCTTGCATGAAAGAGAGGCACAGCACGGTAGAGCCGTACAAGGAGACAGTAGTAAAGCTTATGGAAGAAGGACTTACAGCTGTACGGATCCATCAGGAGATTGTGGCAGAAGGCTTTACCGGCAAGTATTCGGCAGTAAAGAAATATGTACGGAAAATCAAAGGCAAAGAGGTTTTTGTAAGAGTCCATACCCCTGCCGGGCACGAGGCCCAGGTGGATTTTGGGTATGTGGGCAGGACTAAGGACGACGCTGGCGTAAGCAGAAAGACCCGGGTATTTAATATGCGGTTAAGTCATAGCCGTTTTGATTATTATGAGAAAGTCTATGACCAGAAGGTGGAGACCTTCATCAACTGTCATGTCAATGCCTTTGAGTTCTTTAAAGGGGTTCCTGCGGTAGTCAAGATAGACAATCTCAAGGCTGCGATCCTGGAGGCCAACTTTTATGGGCCTGTCTATCAGAAGATGTATCGTGAGTTTGCAGATCACTATGGGTTCAAGCCGCTGCCCTGCAGGGTATATCATCCCAATGACAAGGGGAAGGTCGAATCCGGGATAAAGTACGTAAAAGGCAACTTTTTCAAAGGCAGAAGGTTCATAAATGCTACAGATTGTAATCAGAAACTGAGACTTTGGACCCAGGAGGCCAACAAGAGGGTCCACGGCACAACAAAAAAAGTCCCTCTTGAGGTCTTCGAAACAGAAGAAAGGGCCAAATTAGTGCCTTTACCGTCCTCGAAATATCAAACATGCCAGGCTGGGACCCGCCTGGTGTACCACGATTGCCATATCTTTGTGGAAAACAATTACTATTCCGTGCCCTTTGAATATGTCGGCAAGGAGGTTGATATAGAAATTGCCGACACCTTAATAAGAGTCTTTTACAAAGGGACCCAGGTTGCTCTTCATGGGAGACTTCAGGGGAAAGGGCAATTCAGCACAGATGAGAGCCATTATCCCAAGTATAAGCGGTACTCAGAGACAGAGCATCAGGAGAAGTACCAGGCAAAGATGTCCGAGATAGGGGTTTTTGCAGAACAGTTGTTCTTCCTTATCGTGAGAAATACAAAGGCCTACTGGAGTCAACCGGTAAAGGGGATATTGTCGCTTACGAAGACTTATTCAAAGGACATAGTGGAGCTTGCCTGTAAAAGGGCGCTCTCCTATGGGGCCTGGCAGTACCATATCGTCAGAAATATCTGTCAAAACGGCGCATACGCCATGCCTGTGGATTTTGAAACTGCAGGCAGGGAGGCAGCGGTATGAACCTTCTTAAAAGCAGACTCAGGGACTTCATGCTATCGGGAATCTATAACTCAGTGGAAGAACGCATTGCCTATGCCACTGACAAGGGCATCTCCTATACGGAGTTTCTTGAACTTCTCCTGGAGGATGAGGTCAATAATCGAAGGGCCAACGGATACAAGAAGCGTTATGCAAAGGCCAAGCTCCCATATCATAAGACTTTGGAGGATTTCGACTACGGCTTTCAACCCTCCATTGATAAGCGTGTTATCAACGACTCTGCGACCTGTCAGTTTATCGCAGATAAGAAAAACATCGTTTTCATCGGCAATCCCGGCACCGGCAAGACACATCTTTCCATAGCCATAGGGATCAAGGCACTCACCAAAGGATATAAGGTGCTCTTTACCTCAGTCAGTGAAATGCTCCAGAATCTTCATCTGTCAAAGGCCGACAACAGCTTTTATCAGAAGCTGAAACATTATCTTGATGCAGACCTTCTCATTCTGGACGAGCTGGGGTTCAAGAAAATGCCAAGTCACAGCGCTGATGACTTCTTTGAGGTAATTTCAAAAAGATACGAGAAGGGTTCTGTTGTTATTACGTCAAACAAGAGCTTTGAGCAGTGGGCCGATATATTCGCAGACAGCGTCCTGTCCTCGGCCATTATCGACAGGATCGCCCATCACAGTGTGGTCATAAAGATAAATGGCCAGAGCTACAGGACCAAAAATCTCAAGAAAAAGGGAGGTGATGCCCAATAACAGGGGATATCCAGGTATTAGTCAGACTGAGATAATCGATTCCGGGGCATCTGAGAAGGCATTCTCTTTCCCTTCTCAGGTCAAAATGGGCCTATGGAAATTAAAAGGCCATACCCTATGGAATTTACTTGACCTTTGAGGCGTCTGATGCGCCCACATCGGCATTGCGCTGGATGCTATCCAGGCAAGGTTGTGCTTGCCTGCCTTAAACTGATCAGCCTGCTTCTTGTGACATCCTGCGCATGTCTCGGGAGTCGGCATCTTTGCAAGTCCTGGATTATCCGCTTTGTTGTGTTCTGCGCCATGACAGGAAGAGCAATCCACTCCTGCCTTCGACATCTTGCCTTCCAGATGTTGTTTTACGACACCTGGAGTTACTTTTTTGTGGCAATCAATGCAGATACTTTTCTGACCGGCGGCAAATGATGTGCTGCTCATTAAAAAAACAACACAGATCAATATCACTGTTATCTTTAAATACTTCATAAATCCACCCCTTTGAAAAATTATATTTATATGAACTGTTCAGCATTTCTCCAGCAACTTTTTCGCGAATATAATATTATCTCCCCCTTTCAGCCTCTTGTTTTACCTCTCTTAATTATTGAATCACCTTCCATCCATAGCAAAGGTTAACAGGTTGCTGAAAAACTAAGTTTTTGTGTCATTCCGAGGAGCCGAAGGCGACGAGGAATCTTAAAACTTATTGGATCATAACGGCTCTTAAGATTTCTCGTTTCACTCGAAATGACAAAAAAGAGACTTTTTCAGCAGCCTGTTAAATTAATTTTATTTCTTAGTATTAAGAGCGGGATGGGCAGAACATGCCTGTCCATCCTGCTTATGAGTTATTTTATATGCTCAACTGTTATAAGCTTCTCCTGTACTCCGAAGGGATCTTTAATCACAACATCCTTCTGGAATCCAAGTTTCTTCTGCCCTCTCTCGTCAAGGTACTTGTTCAGTTCAAGATTGACTACCAGAGGGACATCAACTCCGGCCTTTGTGAGCGCCTGCCTCAGTATGGCTTCGGCCTTTGTCGCAAATGCTACAGAGTCCCCGAGGATCCTCATGGCCTCTGTAGGGTTATGGAAGCCGACAGAGTTTTCACCGCCGATATACAAGGTCCTGAAGAAGGCCTCCATATAGAAATCCTTGGCCTTTTCGTACATATCCTTGTCGATATTCTTGCCGGCTGCCTGTGCTTCGTGAACCTTCTCCAAAAGCTTCGCGACCACTGCTGTGGCATATCCGGACCTTAGCATTAGAGATACAGTCCTGTCCTGTATCGCGGTCACTTGATTCTTTAACCATTCAGTACTTTCAGTATGACACTGCATGCAGGCCCTCATGTCGTTCTTGAGCGGGCTTGTTACCCTATGGTCAGAGACCTTATAAGCCCCCACTTTAGTATAGGGCATATGACAGTCTGCGCAGGAAGCGCCGGCATTCCAGTGGACGCTGTTCATAGAGAACAACTCGAACTCAACATGGCGCATAAAGGGCATCCTGTATCCCGTCACCTTTTGTGTCCATTCCCCGACAGTTGCATCTCCCCGGATCTGTTTGATTACGTTTTCGACAGTTATATTCCCCCACTTGCTACCCTGCCACGGGAAGTAAATTCCGACTGATTTCTTGTTCTCATCTTTCTTGATGTTATAAGTAACATGGCACTGCGCACAGACAACACTCCTCATTTCCTGGCGGGTGAGTTTTGCAGGGTCAATCCCCATCGCCTCAAGCGCTTTTCCCAGAGTAAATCCCCTCGAAATCTTCAATGACATGTCCTTGTTATCATGGCAATCAATACAGGCGACACCGAGTTCCTGGTGTTTTTCAGGTATCGTGGCATGAACCTCTTTCCAGGGCTTTCTGTAGTAATCAATTCCCATCTCTTTTTCGAATTTTGGTGCATAAGGTGTCTTGCATGTAAGGCATACACCACCGGCAGCTACCCTGGAGGGGTCAATTTCAAGCTGGTCTTTAAGCATATAGGCATGGCCCCTCGGTTCGTTATATTCGACGCCGAATCCCCAGCCGCTGAAAAGAAGCGCCATATATGGGAATTCCGAAAGTTTGTCATAGGTAATCCTGTCTGCATCAAAGCCCCTCTTGTATTTGCTTTTCCCTGTTGGTGTAGGCTCTGCTGTCTTCTTCCATAATTCATAATTGGTAGGATATGCCTTGCCCCACTCGGCCGGATCGATCTCTCCGTCCGCTATCTTTACCGGTTTGACCATTTCCGCCTTCTGCGGCTGGCAGCCGTATAAAAATAATGCTGCGGAAAATGTTATTAAGATTAAAACAAACAATAAATAATATTTTCTTCTCATTTGAAAACCCTCCTTTCTAAAGTGTTTCTATCGAGCCGCTGCGTTTATGCGCTATCCTCCTGTGGCAGCTCCAGCACTGTCTTTCAGTATCTATCATCATTACAGTGGTCTCATGACATCGCACGCAGTTTGTCTGCAGAACCTTTTCACCATGAGCAGTGAGCTTTATCTGATCAGGGACTCTGCCGGAATAGAAAAAAACCACATCTTTCAGCCCGTCTATAGCCTTCCAGGTATAATGGATACCCAAATTTTCATTTGGAAGATGACAGTCAACGCATTTTTTCCTTCTATGTGCTCCTGCATGGACCCATGCTTCATACTCTGATTCCATAACATGACATTTATTGCAGAAATCTGGCTCATCGGATTTGGCCAGGAGCTTTGGCGGGCCAAGCATGAAGTAAAGAGAGACTGCAGACACAACTACGATGATGATAATAAGATAAGGCAAAATCCTCTTCTTGATAGTTGCACTCATTTACTTACCACCCCCTTGTTTTTCTCTTTATTAAGCATCCTTTTGTTACCAACCCGGCAAGTAATTTTTCTGATTGGAATTCCCTTTGATTTTCGGAAATTCAGCGCTGAATGAATTCTTAATGTCCCTCACACCCCCTTTTATCAAGGTTTTTCATGGCGATCGCCTCGCTCTTACTCAATAAGATAGAAAAATCTGATTTGGATTTGTATGATTTAAATCATATGCTTCCTGTTAATCTAAAAATACTGAAACGGCCGAAAGCGGGAGATATCACCTGTATAATTTCGGGAAAAAACATATTGCTACCCCTTAGTTAAATCTATATAACAAAAACATCCTACTGTCAAATTAAAAATATAGATTAGCTTTGCTGTCCAAAATAATTTCAAATATACATAAGAAGGCGGGATGTTGAGGAAACAGAATAACGACACCCTGAAAATCAATCCACAAACAATTACAAAATAACACAAATACAGAGTTATCGTTAATACGTTTATTTAACAAAGTCGAGGTCTGACATTTAATAATCATGTCGATTTATTCTGTTTTCGAGGCATTCCGCCTTCTGTAAAGTCTTATTTTGGACAAGTATGAGATTAACAGTCATATCTTCAAATTATTATTGGAAAAGCAACCTGCCGGTGTTATCATAGAAATGGAATTGTTATGAGCAAAAAGTCTGTCATAATTCTGTCTATCCTCATCATCTTCCCCATAATAATCTATCTCCTTTGGCCTTCTGATGAAAACAGGATAAAGAAACTGTTCAGGGAAGGAGCCAAAGCCGTAGAAAATGAAAATATCGACGACGTTATGTCAAAGGTCTCGTTCAATTATTCTGATGAATATGGTCTGACATACCTTTATATAAAAGAGGGAATGGGACAGGCATTCCAGCGTTTGGATGATATTATGATCGAATACGAAATAAAGAATATAGAGATCAAAGATAAAACCGCCGCCGCCGAACTTGACATAAGGGTTATCGCAAGTTCCGGGAATGATGCGGGTTATATAATAGGGGATGCTGCAAAACCTGTTCATGCGGTCTTTTCACTCGAAAAGGTGAGGACTAAATGGCTTGTAATCAAAACAAAGGGGATCCCTCTTTATTTCTGATCCGGGGCGACAATGTCGGCAGTAGTTTAAGTATGATTCAACGTATAATTGAGAGGTTTTTGCAGTAACAGTTTTCCTTCAAATCGTATTTTTCACGACCCTGGGGGGGGCGTGGTGCGTCAAATAACACAACCTTATGTAAAAAAACCCTAAAATTTTAATCTGATTTTATTGTATATCATGCAATTACAATTAAAAGATGTTTTAGAAATTATATTTATTAATTGGCACATTAATTGCTTATTTTTAATTAGGGAGAAAGGAAAAACTCTCTATGGAAAAAGATACTCAAAAGAAAAAAAATTGCTGGGAGCATATGAAATGTGGAAGGGAGCTTGGGGGAGAGAAAGCAAAAGACCTGGGAGTCTGTCCCGCGAATTTAGAGAAAAAACTTAATGGGGTTCATGACGGGTTTATGGCGGGAAGGGCATGCTGGGTCGTAGCAGGAACTTTCTGCAAGGGTAAAGTCCAGGGCACCTTTGTCCAGAAATTGGACGATTGCGTGAATTGTTCTTTTTACCAGAGGGTAAAGGAAGAAGAATATCCCCATAATAAGCTTTCCTTGACACTTCTGAACATGCTGGAAAAACCCTAACACCTCAATCGGTTACATGGCTCTATATCTAAGGGTTAGAGGTATTCAGCCATATCAGTATCTTGTTCTGGACAGAAGTGTATATTCATTCTATCACCCAGACTGCGCAGCCTTTCTTTGCGTGAAGGATTTTATTTGAAGTGCTGCCGAATATGAACTCTTCTTTTCTTGATATCCCCCTGCGCCCTATTATCACTGTGCAGCACTCAAGCTTTATTTGTTCATTGAGGATGCACTCAGCAATAGAAGGACACTC
Organism: Nitrospirota bacterium; assembly: GCA_040753635.1. Lineage (GTDB taxonomy): Bacteria > Nitrospirota > Thermodesulfovibrionia > Thermodesulfovibrionales > UBA6898 > JBFMDL01. The sequence continues at coordinate 18,898 of JBFMDL010000049.1, forward strand.
TTTCACAACTACCCTCGTGTTCACCTTATCCTCACTGAATCCGGACTGGATAAGTATACGGCGATAGTCTTCTGTCATCTTTGCAGCCTCAGTCCGGCGGCTTTCATACCATTCCTGACGTTCCTTATCAGTATTAAAAAAATCCTCTAAAGATTCCGGGATGATACTGAGCAGAGTGACACGGAAACCGGGGACTCCTCCGAGGAAATCCGCAACATATAAAACAACCCTTTTTGCATTATCAGAGCCATCCACCGCAATTAGAATATGTCTGTCTTTTATCGGCGACGGCCGGTCCGCTTTTTCTGTTTTCAAGATATTCTCTCCTTTCCGGTTATAACCGTTTTAAAGTCTGTCCCTGGCTTCATGCAGATCGCCAAGAAGCTGCCCCGCTTCATCATAAAAAACAGCGGCTCCTACCGAGAAGTGAAGCATGATGATGTTCAGGGCATCAGGTATGTAGGGGTAGACCTTCTTCAGATTGACAACCCGGTTATTGAAAATAATGTTCAGGTCCTCTTCAACCAGCCTTTCGAAAGCCGGAGAGCCTTCCCTTTTCAACTGTTGCAATGTAATATCACCCCGACCTGCAAGATATACCAGGATATTGCCGAGACCGAACAGGTCATATCCGTATATGTTTTCCTTGTGAAGATAGTTGAAGTCAAAATCTATCCAGCAGTTTTTCCCGGTCATCTTGTCCCTGATGATATGATCGCGTCTGATATCGCCGTGTTTTTCACCGTGTTCATGGAGAAATCTAATAGCCTCGACAAGCTCTATATACTCATCCAGCACATACCGGAAGTGACTATGGAAATATTCTTCATGATCCTTCCCGATCCCGTATACATAGTCAGCGAAGGTCTTCCCCCTGATATAATCTATAATCCTTATTATATTACCTGATAAATCCCTGACAGCAAATCCCTGCATGAAATTCCGGTGACCCCTGACTATATCAAGGATTCTCGCTTCTTTCTTCGGGCTCCGCACGCAATCAAATATCAGGTCGCCGACCTTCGCCCTGAACTTCTCAAGAAAGACCAGTTTAATAATCTTCACTTCCCCGTTTGTGAGGTCTACAGCTCTCTTTACCCAGAATTTCGGTTCATCATCAATTCCGAAGCGCCCTTCGCGTTCGTAATTCCTGATCAGATAAGGCCGCTCCCCGAGAATGACTATATCATCATAATCGACACTGAAGAAATCTGACGTGTCGGTTATGATCTTCAGTTTCACAGGGACCCTGTCGTCCCCGACCCAATGAGCTATCATATCTCTCAATTCATCCTGTTTGAATTTTTCATTCCATAAAGTCGACTGTTTATTTATCATTACTTATTTTCTATCACAATTCAGGTTGATTAACAAGTTTACGAATTTGCACCGGTTAATAAACAGTTCCGCTCTCCCGGATCGTTCCTCTTATTGCGATCACTATAGACTTCTTCTGATTAAAAACACCTGCCTTGATTTACTTCTTTATAACTGCTATCTTCGAAGTGATAGATCAATTCAAATTTATCTGGATTTCATAAAATAAAAAATGCAGAAGGTTCACCTTATAAGGACTAAGAGACTTCTTGGCGGCCACCTCTGGGTATTTTCCAATGAGCTGCATGAAAATCCCAAGCAGTTCAGCGCGGGGTCACTGGTCGAAGTCCATGATATGAAAAATATTTTTCTGGGCATAGGGTATATCAATCCCCACAGCCTCATCTCCGTAAGACTCCTGACAAGAGAAAAAGATACCATTGACAGGGAATTTTTCAGAAAAAAAATCAACGAAGCCCTCAAACTGCGCGAAAGACTACAGGGGAAAAGGCATGCTCTCCGGATTATATTCAGCGAGGGCGATTATCTGCCGGGGCTCATCGTCGACAGATACGGAGATTGTATTGTCTTGCAGTTTCTCACCTATGGCATTGAGATGTTTAAAGAAACCATTATCGGACTACTTGACGAGATGCTCAATCCCGCTATTATCGTATTAAGAAACGACAGCCGGTTGAGAAGACTCGAAGGTCTTCCGCAAAATAAGGAATTAGTCAAGGGAGACCTCGGTTCGCTTCCGGTCATAGAGGAGGACGGGGTGTTGTTTGAAATAGATCCGTTGGAAGGACAGAAGACAGGCTTCTTCCTTGACCAGAGTGAAAACAGGGCAGCGCTTAAAAAATTCATCAAAGAAGGCAAAGGGCTTGACCTCTTCTGTTATACGGGGGCATGGGCCGTGCATCTTGCATCAGGCGGGGCCGATGTAACATGTGTTGATACATCCGGAAGGGCATTGGAGCAGGCGCATATCAATGCAAATTTAAATAGTGTTGCGGAAAGGGTGAGTCTTGCTGAAGATGACGTCTTCACTTTTTTGACAAAAGAGTTGATAAAAGGCGAGAAAAAATATGATTTTATTGTGCTGGATCCCCCGGCATTCGTGAAAAGCTCAAACAAAACAAAAGAGGCCGTAAAAGCGTACCGGGAGCTTAACGAGATGAGCATGAGGCTTATCAAACGAGGGGGCATTCTTGCCACATCATCATGTTCATACCATTTAAGCAGGGAAATGTTCCTTGATATGCTGAAATCCGCGGGAAAGATTTCAAAAAGAGATCTCAGGCTGATCCAGATGCGTTCACAGGGACCGGATCATCCGGTTCTTCTTGCAATGCCCGAAACAGAGTATCTGAAATGTGCATTTCTTATAGTAGATTGATTTAAGAAGCTTAATATGCATCTGGAGCAATTTGATGAATGAAGAAACGAAAAATAAAGAATCCGATTTAAAAGGGGATGAGGAACTCGCCTGTCTGTCCGACGGAGATAAACAGAAACTCATATCAATAATGGAGAAAATGCTCGAAATGGGGATCGGAGCGGTTTACGGACAGGAAGCCGTGGAAGGCGCTGATGCTGATGTCGAATGCGGATCAAGAATACACGAATGCAGGGCCAAATGCTGCACCTTCAGTTTTGCTCTCACCAAAGAAGAAGTCGGGAGGGGACAGATCAAGCATAATCCCTTACGGCCCTTTTTTATCTCAAGAGATGAAAACGGATACTGTACTCATCTTGAGCGCGATACTTTTAAATGCACTGTCTATGAAGCACGCCCGATCAGATGCCGCAGGTATGACTGCAGGAAGGATTCACGGGTATGGCCTGAGCGGTAATATGATCTATTTTAATAAATTTATTTAATAAATATAATCAGTAGTGTCCGGTAAAAAACTCAGAAAGAGCTTACAAAAGGGGCTATATTCACGTGCTTTATTAGTCCGGACAGCATGAAAGTACCTCTAAAAAGCCTGCAAAGGCATCACTGGCTTAGTTATG
>JBFMDL010000050.1:0-21843 GCA_040753635.1 Nitrospirota bacterium
ACTATGTTGATTTCTGTCTGAAATTCATCCTGGCATTCGGAGTGGTTTTCGAACTCCCCCTTATCATAATCTTCCTTACAAAATTCGGGATAGTTTCGCCCAAAACTTTAGCCAGGCAGAGGAAATACGCTGTTCTTTTCTCTTTTGTCGCTGCGGCTATACTTACTCCTACGCCCGATGCCTTTAACCAGATCTTGATGGCTGTGCCTATTATAATCCTGTATGAAGTTGGCATAATATTATCAAGAATTATCAACAGAAAGAGGAAAGATGCCGTCAATTAGAGGGAAAAGTTTGAAAGCCCTTACGTATGATGTTGCTGAAGGATATACGACAGTAAACCCGTTATTCCTTAAATCATTCGCGCCGGAAAATCTGCGTGATTTTTACAAGGAAATATCAAAGATTCAGACAGAGATCAGAGCGGAAAAATTTCCGACGAACGATATCGCTGCAATAAGGAACAGGAACCTGAGGCTTCAGAGACTTTATTCCGCAATCATGATAATACGGAACTATGCAAAAGACCGCCGGATTTCTTTAATCTGAATTTCCCTGAGAATATAACAGGAATATCACGCCTTAGTCTTCATGCATAAAATGTTCATGTAAAAACTGTATTTTCTTCATGAAGCAGTTTCGTTGACAAAAAGTCGGCTTACAAAATATAATTAAACAGTTAAATATTAGGAGGTTATATTATGTCTGAAGGAGTTCAGGAAGTCACAACCGCAACGTGGGACAAAGAGGTGCTTGGTTCACAGGGTCTTGTCATGATTGATTTCTGGGCTGTCTGGTGCGGCCCTTGCCGTATTATTGCTCCTACAGTTGAGGAGTTATCAAAAGAATATGCCGGAAAAGTAAGAATAATGAAATTAAATACCGACGAGAATCCTGAAATCGCCACTAAATATAAAATAATGGGGATACCTACTCTTATGTTTTTCAAAGATGGCCAGAAAGTCGACCAGGTGGTTGGTGCTGTTCCCAAGCCTCAACTCAAACAAAAACTTGATTCTCTCCTCAGCACATAATCCGTCTGAACCTGTCTTTAGATTTAACAAATAAAATTACTATGATTTGGAAAAAAATATCCTTCACAATATTCATTACGATGCTGATGTCGTTTTTGCTGTCTTGCGATAATAAGGCAGGGGTAAGCAATGGCCCCTTTGCCGCAATCGGCGACATAGCGCCTGATTTCGTTCTTCAGGACATAAACGGCCGGAATGTATCCCTCTCAAAATACAGGGGGAAAGTAGTATTGCTGGAATTCTGGGCTATGTGGTGCCCTCCCTGCAGGGCAACAGTTCCTGAACTTGTGGAAATCCAAAATAGATATAAAAGCAGAGAATTCGTTATCCTGGGAGTCTCTGTTGACAACGGTCAGGACTTGATATTCAAATTGTCTGAATTTTCAAAGAATTACAGTATCAATTATCCGGTGTTGCTTGGTAACGAAAAAATTTCATCCTCCTATAATGTCAGGAGTATCCCCGCGAGTTTTTTGATCGACAAAAACGGCAGGATAATAAACTCTTATATAGGTTATATTGCAAATTTTGAGAGTGAGATCTCGGAACAGATAGACAAGATCATTTAAATGTTCGAAAGCATCAGTGAAAAATTAGATTCGGTATTTAAAAAATTAAAAGGCAAGGGTCTTTTAAAAGAAGAGGATATCGAAATTGCCCTGAAGGAGATCAGGCTGGCGCTCCTTGAGGCTGATGTCAACTTCAAGGTTGTTAAAGATTTTGTTCAGAGAATTAAAGAAAAGTCTGTCGGCAGTGAAGTCCTTGAAAGCCTCACGCCAGGCCAGCAGGTTGTAAAGATAGTCCATGATGAACTCTGTGAACTCCTTGGCAAGTCAAACAGCAGGATTTCACTTTCGCCAAATCCACCCACTGTTATCATGATGGTGGGACTTCATGGTTCCGGTAAAACCACGACTTCCGCAAAACTGGCGAATTTTTTCAAAAAAGAAGGAAGGCGGCCCATGCTGGCTGCATGTGACCTTCAGAGGCCCGCGGCAATCGACCAGCTTATAACTCTCGGCAATCAGATCGGCGTCAATGTCTACTCATCAAGGGAAATAAAAGACCCGGTGCTGCTATCAAATGAGTCTGTTAAAAAGGCAAAGACAGAGGCAAACGATATCCTTATTCTCGATACAGCCGGAAGACTCCATATAGATGAATCCCTGATGGACGAATTAAAAAATATCAGAAATACTGTTTCCCCTAAAGAGATTATCCTTGTTGCAGATGCGATGACAGGACAGGACGCGGTTAACATCGCCAAGAATTTCAGCGAACAGATCGGTATTGACGGGATTATTCTGACCAAAATGGACGGAGATGCCAGGGGAGGAGCTGCCCTTTCAATTAGAGCTGTCACCGATAAGCCGATAAAGTTTATAGGCATCGGTGAAAAAATAGATATGTTGGAGCCTTTTTATCCCGACAGGATCGCATCAAGAATCCTGGGTATGGGGGATATGCTCAGTCTGATTGAACAGGCCCAGAAAACCTTCGACCAGAAGGAGGCCGAAACTTTACAGAAAAGGATCATGGAAGATTCCTTTACATTTGACGATCTGAGGGAACAATTAAAAAAAATCCGCAACATGGGACCTATAGAAAGCATATTGGGTATGATTCCGGGATTGGGCAAAGTCAAGAATCTGAATGTTGACGAGAGGGAGTTCGTCAAGGTCGAAGCAATAATCAATTCAATGACAAAAAAAGAAAGGACCAATCACAACCTGCTTAACGGAAGCAGAAGAAAAAGGATAGCAATCGGCAGCGGCACAAGTGTTTCAGACGTGAATAAAGTCATCAAGCAGTACGTCGAATTAAAAAAGATGCTCAAGATGTTCAAAGGGAAAAAAGGCTTTAAAATGCCGAAGGTATTTCCTTTTTAATATACTTTACTTTGTTATCAATAATATATTAAAATTTTTGATATTCTAAAGGAGGTGTTTTTTTGGTTAAGATAAGATTAACAAGACTGGGGTCGCACAAAAAACCTTTTTACAGGCTTATAGTAGCTGATTCCAGAGCAAGGAGGGATGGCCCTTTTATTGAAATACTCGGAACATATGATCCTTTGAAAGAACCTTCTGAAATCAAGGTTGATTTAGACAAAGCCAGATTCTGGTTGCAGAAAGGAGCGCAACCTACTGTTACCGCAAAAAAGCTAATGCAAAAGGCTGGCTTGTAAAAAGCCAAATTCACATGGAGGTAGAAAAGATGAAAGATTTAGTTGAGACGATGGCAAAGGCACTGGTGGACAGACCCGAAGATGTTCTGGTAAATGAGATTGACGGTGAAAAGACTACTGTTTATGAACTCAGGGTTGCATCAAGCGACCTGGGAAAAGTAATAGGCAAGCAGGGCAAAACCGCCCGTGCAATGAGGACAATACTCAGCGCATCCGGCACAAAAATCGGAAAACGCTGTGTTCTTGAAATACTGGAATAGCAAACAGGGAGCTAATCCTTAATAAATTCAGATCTTACCGCAATAGCGAAAATCATAAAAATATGGGGGGTGAGGGGAGAATTAAAAGCCCTTCCCCTCTCAAATGAACCAAATTTACTTCAAGAAGCCGACATCGTATTTTTGTCCTCTCCCGAAGATACTCTGGAAGTTAAGAAGATAAAAACAGCCCGGAAACATGGCGGGCATTATATTATTTCGTTTTATGATGTTTTTGACGCTGAAACAGCTTTTAAATACAGGGATATGGTAATATACGCAAAAAAAGAGTCCCTGCCTGCTCTAAGAGAAGGCGCTTTTTATTACCACCAGATAATAGGTCTTTCTGTTGTCACAACCGACGGAAACATGATCGGTACTGTAGAGGAGATATTCGAAACCGGCAGTAACGACGTATACGTTGTAAAAAATTCTGACAGAGAGTTTTTGATTCCGGCCATTAAAGACGTAATTACAAAAATAGATATGAAAGAGAAAAGGATTATTATAAAAGTCATGGACGGTTTGCTCGATTGACTGTTAGCTTTGTTAATACAAAAGTTTAAATATTAAATTTGATAGCTTTGTATATAATAAAGTCAAACTTTTAAACTACCCGTTAATTCACCCCCTTTACACCAAAAAACCTTTATCAAAAACTTGCTGAACAACATATTTCCGCATGAATGCATTATTATATTCGTATGAGATTCAGCGTTGTAACGATTTTCCCCGGGATGCTTGATGCGTATCTCGATGTAAGCATAATAAAAAGGGCGATCAAGAACAGGGCAATAACTGTCAACATCCATAACCTTAGAGATTATGCTTCAGACAAGCATAAGACTGTGGATGATTATCCATACGGCGGTGGTTCCGGCATGGTGATGAAACCTGAACCATTCTTCAGGATTGTGGATATACTTTGGCCTGAGCGTGACAAAAGAAAAATTATTATTCCCTCTCCGAAAGGCCGCCTTTTCAATCAGGATATCGCATCAGAACTTTCCAAGGAAAAAAGAGAGATCGTGCTGTTATGCGGCAGATACGAGGCGATAGACGAGAGAGTCATGGGACATCTCGCAGACGACGAAATTTCTATAGGGGATTACATATTGACTGGCGGAGAACTGCCCGCTTTGGTTATAATAGATGCCGTCGCCAGACTTATACCGGGCGTCCTCGGCGACTTCAGGTCTGTTGAAGAAGAGTCATTTTCGTGGGGTCTGCTTGACTATCCACACTATACAAGACCGGAAGATTTCAACGGGATGAAAGTCCCGGAAATACTGCTTTCAGGAGACCATAACAAAATTCATAGATGGAGGAAAAAACAGGCTTTAAGAGTCACTATCGAGAGAAGACCCGATCTTTTAAATAGATATCTTCTTTCAAAAGAAGACGAAGAAATTCTAAAGGAAATAAAGGAGGAGTTGGAATGAACATGATTGGAGCGATAGAAGAGGGTTTCAAGCGAGACCTTGGAGATTTCAATATCGGTGATACTGTAAAGGTTTTTGTAAGGGTTGTAGAAGGGGAGAAAGAGAGAATCCAGCCGTTTCAGGGTGTTGTCATAGCAAGAAAAGGAAGCGGCGCCGGGGAAACGTTCATGGTGAGGAAAGTGTCTTTCGGCGTAGGTGTTGAGAGAGTATTCCCTGTTTGTTCCCCCAGTATCGACAGGGTTGAAATTATCAAGAAAGGCGATGTAAGGAAAGCAAAGCTATATTATCTCAGAGGCAAGAGGGGCAAATCGGCAAAGATAAAAGAAAAAGAATTAGTATCTGAATAAAAATGGATATCTATCAGCATGACGAATCCTTCAGAGAAAAAGGATTCCGGATCATTGCTGGTATTGACGAGGCCGGCAGGGGGCCTATTGCAGGCCCTGTTGTCGCAGCTGCTGTAATACTTCCTGAAAACCTGAAAATAGACGGACTCCGCGATTCTAAGAAGGTTCCTGAGGGGGAAAGGAACGGCCTTTTCATGGAAATCCTTGCATTGTCGGCAGATGTGGGGGTAGGCATTGTTGAACACGAAGAGATCGACAGATTCAACATATTAAATGCTACAAAGCTTGCAATGCAGAAGGCGTTAGATGATCTGAGTATTAAACCTGATATGTTAATAATCGATGCAGTCACTCTGCCCTTAATCAAGACAAAACAGATATCCCCTGTTAAAGCCGAGTCCAAAAGTGCATCTGTAGCCGCTGCCTCAATAGTTGCGAAATACGTGAGAGATAAGATTATGATTGGCTATCATGAAATATATCCCCTTTACAATTTCAAAAAACACAAAGGCTACTGCACAGAAGAACATATAGATATGATCCGTTTATACGGCCCCTGCCCTATCCACAGAAAGACGTTTAAAAAAGTGAAGACTTTAGACTTGCCGTTTTAATATTCACGAACAACTTTGAGTTGTTTTCTGAATATCTATTGGAATATAATTAATTCAATATGGCAATTATCTCCGACAATGAAAGAATCGATGAGGCTCTTGAGCTGATATGGGTTCTTGATGAAGAGGAGCACAAGGGACTCAACAGATTTAAATTAAGTTCTGACGACCCTGACACTGCCTCGATTATAGAAACATTGATCGATAAAGGGCTCGCAACAATTTCAGGAGAAAACATCCTCTTTACCGAAAAAGGCCGAAAAAGGGCAAAAGGTCTTATCAGGAGACAGCGTCTTGCTGAAAGGCTTTTTACGGATGTACTGCAGATGCCTGATGATACGGTCCTTGATGATGCATGCAAGATGGAGCATATCTTAAGCGAAGAATTGACCGAAAGCGTCTGCATATTCCTTGGACATCCCCCCACCTGCCCCCACGGCAAACCTATACCAAGGGGAGAATGCTGCAAAAAATTCAAGGTAGAGGTGCCTCCTGTTGTTACAAGGCTCTCTGACTTCGAGATGGGTTCAACAGGGAGGATCACATTTATAGTGCCGTCAGACCCTTCCAGGATCAGCAAGCTGAACTCCCTCGGCATTACAGCAGGAAGCACTATCAAGTTTCTCCAGAAAACTCCTTCATGTGTGCTGCAGATAGATGAGACTACAGTTGCGATCGATCCCGAGATCGCCAAAGAGATTTATATAAAGAAAATTGCGAAATAACACGGAGAATTATACAATCTTGCCGATAAACCCACCCTGTCTGCCTGTAGGGCCTTTTGAGTACCTGTAAGAATAGTATTTGTCCGGATTACAGAATGTGCATTCATCGGAAATCCATATATTGGATTCGGGGATGCCGGTGGAAAGCGCCTGGTATTTATTTGCACTCGGGAGGTCGAGGCAATACTTTCCGCCCCTTGAAATAGAATATTCCCCCTGACCTGTTGCCTGTTGAACTTTTTTAAAGACATCATGGTCAACCCCGTAGCAGCACCATCTTATACCCGGCCCGATGGCCACTAAAATATTTTCAGGGCTGCTCATAAACTTCTCCATAATAGTTCTTATAGTCTTCTCGATTATCCTTTCCGCAGTGCCTCTCCATCCAGCATGCACTGCTCCGGAGACGCCTTTCTCTTTTTCGTATAACAGAATAGGGACACAGTCGGCGATCTGTATGCCGATTAATATACCCTTCTCTCTCGTTATGACGGCGTCGGCGATCTTTGGCTCCTGCGATGATTCTATTATTACAATCTTATCGGTATGCTGCTGGACGGGCATATAAATGTTTTTTCTGTTTATTTTCAGAATTCTGCTGATATCACCAGGGTCTGCACCCGGATTTTTACCTGTAAAAAAACCTGTGACATGGCTTTTGAATATATCGGGGATTATAAGTCTATTCACAACCCTTGAGACAGGAAAAGGCATCGGGGATTTTTTCGATTATATCGCTCGCAATGAGTGAATGCATGCCTTTTTCAGAAGATGCTATATCACCGGCAAGCCCGTGCATGTATGCTCCAAGAACCGAGGCATCAAGAGGGTTTAATCCCTGTCCGAGAAAGGCAGCAATTACGCCTGTCAGGACATCCCCTGTCCCGGCTGTTGCCATACCGGGATTACCTGTTGTAATTATAAAGACCCCCCCATCCGGCTCCGAGATAACTGTTGGCGCTCCTTTCAGGACGAGATATGCGCCTGTTTCCACAGAAAATGATCTGGCAGTATTAATTCTGTCTTTTTCTATTTTAGTTCTCAGTTCTTCCAGTTTTTTACTTTTTTCTTCCGACTTCCGACTCCCGGCCTCTGACTTATATGTTAAAAGTCTTGCCATTTCGCCTGCATGAGGTGTAAGAATTACGGGCGCCTTAACGTCTTTAAGAATTTCTCTTTCGCCTGAAATTGAATTTATCGCGTCTGCGTCCAAAACCATCGGGACGGTCGCTGTTGTCAGAATACTTTTTACAAGCCTGGCTATCTTTATGTTTGATGAAATACCGGGACCTGCTGCAAGAACATCTGCCTTTGAATCCAAAAAATCCATTATATCGTCATAAGCCTTATCAGAAAGTGTGCCGTCTCCTGCGTCTTTGAGAGGTAAAATCATCTCCTCGGTCACACGTGAATGAAAAACATCTGTTAAACTCTCGGGGACACCTATTGTAACCATGCCTGCGCCTGACCTTAGACATGACCTTGCTGTCATTAAAGCAGCGCCTGTTTTTCCTCTTGAACCTGCTACGACCAAGATATGCCCGTAATCACCCTTATAGGAATACCTTGACCTTTCAGGCAGAAGCAAAGAGGCATCTGTTTTTTCTATAATCTGTGTTTTCAGCATTTCTGACTTTAAAAGCCCTTCGGGAAAGCCGATATCTTCTATATATAACTCACCTGTAAATTCCGCGCCCGGGTGCATTATATGGCCTATCTTCGGGAGACCGAAAGTCACTGTATAATCAGCCCTTACAGCCTCGCCCATGACCTGAGCGCTGTCCGATGAAATGCCTGACGGGATATCAACTGAAATCACCCTTACATCTGATTTATTCAGAAAACTTATGATATCAGACATGGGTGAAGTCACCGTCTTGTTGATCCCGGTTCCGAGAAGCGCATCGATAACTATTGCGCTGTGGATGTCCTTTTCATCCATGCTTGTCCTGAACTCAACCGGCACTCCTATCTGTTTTGCTATCCTGTACTGCGCAAGGCAATCGGGGCTAAGCTTATCTTCCTTAAGCATAAGCAGAATCTTTACATCCCATCCCCGGTTGTGAAGATCCCTCGCTGCAACAATGCCGTCTCCACCGTTGTTACCCCCGCCGGAAAGTACAATTACCTTCTTCCTGTCGAACAGATCCATAACCTTCCTTGCGACAGCAAGTCCGGCCCTTTCCATAAGCACAGGGCCGGGGATGCCGAACTCCATGATTGTTCCTTCATCAATGTTGCGCATTTCTGCGGCAGTCACAACTTTCATATAACCCCTTCGATCACCACGCACGCAACCCCGTATTCACGCTCATGACTCAGACTCAAGTGTATGGATTTAACCGACCTCTCCTTAAAAAAGGCCTCGAGACTTCCCCTGACTCTGATGAATGGACGACCGCTTCCGTAATTCATGACCTCGATGTCTTTAAAGGAGACCGGTATCTCTGAACCTATCGCCTTTATAAGAGCCTCTTTTGCTGCAAATCTTACTGACAATGAAAGATAAGGTTCTTTTTTCTCATAACAATAAGATATCTCATTCTCGGTAAAGACCCTTTCAAGGAACTTAGCGCCCCATTTTTCAACAGCCGCCTTCATTCTCTCGATTTTTACAATATCTATTCCGATGCCGTATATCATTAAATGAACTCCTGCTTCTTACTCCTTGATTCCGATCCGTTTATCAACTCCTTCATCTCACTGACAGCCCTTTCCAGACCCACAAGAACTGCCCTCGATATAATGCTGTGTCCGATGTAAAGTCCTCTAATGCCGTGTATTTCAGCTATCTTGGCTACATTTGTATAATTCAAACCATGTCCGGCGTTTGCTTTAAGTCCGATATCTACAGCCTTTCTGACAGACATAATCACCCTCAGCAACTCCCTTTCCTGTTTTTCTCCCTTCGCATTCGAATATCTCCCGGTGTGAATTTCGACCATATCAGCGCCTGTCTCTTTTGATATCTCAATATCTTCCTCTGAAGGATTTATGAAAAGGCTGACAGGGATCCCCCTGTCTTTAAGAACCTTGACTGCGTTCCTGATTATTTTTTTGTGAGACTTGACATCCAGCCCTCCTTCGGTAGTGAGCTCATTTCTTTTTTCCGGTACAAGGGTCACGAGGTCAGGCCGCTTATTAGCCGCTATCCTCATCATCTCTTTTGTGGCAGCCATCTCGAGGTTGAGTTCAACCGGAACAAACTCCTTTAATAGATCAATGTCCCTGTCATTTATATGTCTCCTGTCCTCTCTCAGATGCACGGTAATGCCGTCAGCGCCGCCGAGTATGGCAAGTGTAGCAGCCATGACAGGCTCCGGTTCTATGCCCAGTCTGGCCTGCCTTAACGTTGCAATATGGTCAACATTAACTCCCAGAATCATTTTTTCTCCATTCAGAATTATAAATTAAGGAACTACAGTTACATCTTTGACAGATGATGCGATTACAAAAACTTTTATATTATTAGAATCCAGATCAACAGGGAAGAGGATAAAGCCCTTTATCTCTTTGTTATGTTTGGAAAGGAAAAACCCGCGGTTCCACGGCACATCGCCTTCGAGAAAACCTATAAGAGACTCCCCGTCATTAAATTTTATGAATACCCTGTGCCCCTTTGCCCTGCTTATTCCGTAAGATTTCTTTTCCTTGTGTCCACGATCTCCCTCAAAAGATTTTACAAAGAATATCGCCTTCAACTCATCGACATCGACCTTGATAATCTTTTCGGTCCCTGCCTCATGAAAAGTCAGTTCGGACATATTAGGAGAGAATTCTTTCAGATAACCTTTAAGCAGATTGCCGTTATTAAATCTTAAAACCGCTTTCCCCAGTTCTTCCATATTGTCTTTGTTTTTCCTGATTAAATATTTATTTCTATTTTAGCAGTCTTTTTCTTGTTTGCCAGCCAGTGCGCCAGTTCTGCCTGCCTTTTCTGCTCAAGAAGCATGGCCTTAATATCATTTTTTACCTCGTCAAACTTTGCAATGCTCTCTTTCTCCCTGTCCTTAACCTTTATCAGAAAATAGTTCTTCAGTCCTTTATAAGGGCCTCCGGAATCGCCTGGTTTCATATCTTTTAAAGCCTCTGATATCGAAGGAGAAAAAAATGCAGGGTTTACCCATCCGTAATTACTCACAATCGCCTTATTTTCCTCTGAAAGTTTCTTTGCCATGTCGTCGAAACTGATTTTTCCATTTTTCATTTTCTCAATGGTTTCCTTTGCCGCCTGCTCGGTGGAAAACTCGATCATCTTCATTAAAACACGCCCCGTCTTTATAAAAGGCTTCGGGCTATTCTTGTAGTATTCGGAGATTTCCTCTCCGGTAACATCATCTTCCTTTGCAAGGCTTTTAATAAAGCGAAGCATAATCATCTTTTCCCTTGTTCTTTTCCTGAAGACTTCGTCTGATATGCCCTTTCCTTTCAATGCCTTGTCAAACGCTTCTGCCCCGGCGCTTTTCTTCATGGCCTCAATCTCACTGTTCAGTTCTTCTTCGGAAACTGTTATCCCCCTTGCGCCGGCTTCGTCTATGATCAGCCTCTCCGCTATCAGTTCCTGTATGACAGCCTCCTTGAGTTTTTCAGCGTCAGGGGTGACGTTCCTCAGCATGTGATCTTGTATCTTCTCTTTCATATACAGATCAAAAATTGCCCTGTCTATCTTTTTGCCGTTCACAACAGCAGCAGGTCTTGAACACCCCGCGATGAAAAAAAGTCCGGCAGCGGCAACAACAGAAATAAAAACGATGATTTTCTCCTTCATCTGACCTCCCTCAGCATATTCTCGGCAACTGGTCTCCTGAAAGCATATCAACTATTCTAATACCGCCTGCGTTAGTTTTCAATAGCACCGTCTGTGCCGGAGTCTCGACCACTTCACCGATAATTGCGGCATCGCCTGCCTCTTTAGTGCTTTTCATAACATCTAAGAGCTTATCAGCATCCTCTGCTGACACAAACGCCGCGAGTATGCCTTCGTTTGCAATATAAAGCGGGTCAAGACCAAGCAGATCACATGCTCCCTTGACTGCAGGATTAACGCCAATTGTTTCCTCATCTATCATAATACAGTATCCTGAGTCGTTTGCAATCTCTTTTAAAGTAGTTGCAACCCCTCCCCTTGTCGGATCCCTCATTACATGTATATTTTTTGTTGTCTTTATCATGAGCTCAACAAGTCTGTTCAGAGGACGCACATCGCTCAGGAGAGCCGGCTCAAAACTTATGCCGTTCCTCTGTGCCATTATTGATATGCCGTGGTTACCTATCGTGCCGCTCAATATAATCCTGTCACCGGGTCTCACGTTTGAAGGTGATATGTTTATGCCCTTCTGTATTACTCCCAGCCCGGCCGTATTTATGAATATCCCGTCGCCCTTTCCCCTGTCAACGACTTTGGTGTCCCCGGCTATTATTTTCACCCCGATCTCTTCAGATACAGCCTTCATCGAACCCAGAATTTTCTTCAGATGATCTAATGGAAATCCTTCCTCAATGATAAAGCCTGCGGTCAGGTAAAAAGGCTTTGCGCCTGAGACAGACAGATCATTGACTGTGCCGCATACCGAGAGCAGCCCTATATCACCACCGGGGAAAAAATAGGGAGACACGACATAAGAGTCGGTTGTGACCGCAATTTTGCCTTCAGAGATATTTTCGATGACAGCGGAATCATTAAATGCCCTGAGGTCAAAAGCAGGGGCGAAATAATCTTTAATCAACTGGTGCATCATGCGTCCGCCGCTGCCATGGCTCATCTGAATTAGATCCAAATAATCCTCCGGTTAAATTATTTGAAGATGTCAGGCGCAGGACCATACTTGTAATATGCTGCGCAACTCCCCTCTGAACTGACCATGCATGCGCCCACAGGCTTTTCTGGAGTGCATGCCTTTCCGAAAAGAATGCAGTCTGTAGGTATTTTCACACCTTTGAGCACATCTCCGCACGAACATGCCTTCGGTTCGCTGCATTCAGGCACATTTATCCTGAAAATATCCTTAATATCCCTGTGGTTGAATTTATCTTTCAGTTTCAGACCGCTTCCGGGTATTGTTCCTATGCCCCTCCATTCAGCGTCTTCAGGTTCGAAGTATTCATTCATAATATCAACCGCTCTCGGATTTCCTTCCTTTTTAACAACTCTCGAATATTGTATCTCCACCTCTGCCTTGCCGGATGCGATCTGTTCGAGAAGCATCATTATACCCGATAATATATCATCTGCATCAAATCCGGTAATAACAGAAGGCTTCCCGTATTTTGAAGCCATAAAATCATATGGCTTGCTGCCGATTATTGTGCTTACATGACCCGGAAGGATAAAACCGTCCACCCTGACTTCGCCTGAATCCAGCAGCGCCTTTATTGCAGGGGGAACTGTTTTGTGGACAGAGTAAATAAAAAAATTATCCACATCCCTCTTTTCAGCCTCCATGATTGTCCCCGCAACAGAAGGAGATGTAGTCTCAAAGCCTGTGGCAAAAAAGACAACCTTTTTCCTTTTATCCTGTTCAGCGATCTGAAGGGCATCAAGCGGGGAATATACCACTCTTACATCGCAACCCTCTGCCTTTACATTAAATAGGGACTTTTTGTCGCCGGGGACCCTCATCATATCGCCAAATGTTGTAAATACAACGCCGTCGATTCCCGCGATGCCGATTGCTGTCTCGATATCTTTAACCGAGGTTACGCATACAGGGCATCCCGGACCGCTGAGGAGTTTAATATCTTCAGGCAGCAGATTCCTGATACCATGCCTGAATATTGCAACAGTGTGTGTGCCGCAAACCTCCATCAGTCTGACAGGCCTGTTGATTGAACGCATGAGATCATTAATCGTCTTGACCTTATCCCCCATTATGCGATACCTGACTTGATTCTTTCCCTTATTATATAAGCCTGTCCCAGCGATATGCCTGCGTCATTACACGGCACTTTCTCATTAACATATACCATCATCCCTTCAGTCTTCAAATCATGCACAACCCTGTTCAACAAATAAGAATTCTGGAAAACCCCTCCGCTGAGAACAGCTTTTTTTATGTTGCTTATTAATGAGATTTTAAGTGCAACAACGGCGATAGCTGTCGCCACGGTATTATGGAATTTTGTTGATATAATGTGCCTGTCTGCACGTCTTTCCATATCTTCGAGAATCTTCAAAACAGTATGTGAGAAATCAATCTCCATAACCTCCTTGAAACTGATGTCAACCGGATAATCATCATCCAGACCATCCAACACAATAGATTCCAGCGCTATGGCAGCCTCGCCTTCAAATGTATTCTTATCGCATATGCCCATCAATGCTGAAACTGCATCAAAAAGCCTGCCGGCGCCCGATGAAAGCGGTGAGAACTGTCTGTTTGCAGAAATTTTCAGTATCCTGTCGATCAGGTCTTTACCATATTTCTCGAGAAAACCTGTGGGTTCTATATAATCCCATATCTCATCTCCTGCGGCTTCCTTTAAATAACTGAGTGAAATCCTCCATGGCTCCTTTATCGCGGTTTCACCTCCCGGAAGCGGTGTATACTTTATATGCCCTGCCCTTTTAAAGCCATTGATGTCAGCAACAAGAAACTCTCCTCCCCACAGATTCCCGTCTTCACCGTAACCGTTGCCGTCAAAAGAAATCCCTATGACCTTATCCCTTATCCCGTGTTCTGCAACTGCCGATGCGATATGTGCATAATGATGTTGAATGCCGTAGATTTTAATGACGTCGCCGTCGCCGTTGCCTGCCTGTTTCAATGCCCACTGTGTAGAAAGATATTGAGGATGAAGGTCATGGACTATGGCTTCCGGTTTGGCCCTGTATACTGCTTTCAGATTATCCAGTGTCTCTTCAAAAAATTTCAGGGTTTCGTAATTCTCCATATCCCCGATATGCTGGCTGACCACCGCATATTTCCCCTTTGTTATAGCAAATGTATTTTTCAGGTCAGCTCCGCAGCCAAGGACATCCGGTCCGTCGTCTTTTAGTGTTATAGGGTCCGGCACATATCCCCTCGACCTTCTTATAAAAGAAATCCTTGAGAGATTATCTTTCGACCAGTGGCTGTTGTATTCACTTTCAGGCTCTTCATTCTTACTTCTTACTGTAATCACCGAATCATCAACCCTCATGAATATATCTCTGTTATGAAGAAGGAAGGCGTCTGCTATGCCAGAGAGTTTTGCTACAGCCTCTTCATTATCAGTTACTATCGGTTCCTCAGAAAGGTTCCCGCTTGTCATGACCAGCGCATCAAATCGATGCGCGCCGGGATAATTAAACAGGATATAATGAAGAGGGGTATAAGGGAGCATAAACCCGAGAAATCTGTTGTTCGGAGCAATCGCCTCAGACAGGGATAAGTCCCTGCGTTTGTTCAGCAATACAATAGGTCTGCTGGAAGAATTAAGAAAGAATCCCTCTTCTTCTGAGACATGGCAGAATTTTCTTATTGTCGATATATCAGGCGCCATCAATGCAAAGGGCTTGTTGCTTCTCCTTTTCCTCCGTCTTAATCTCTCAACAGAGTCTCTGTTTGATGCATCGCATGCTATATGAAAACCCCCGAGTCCTTTGACTGCGACAATAGATCCCTGTTTAAGGAGTTTGATTGCAGACTCAATCGGATCTGTATTCTCTTTAACTTTGAACTTAGAACCTATAACCTTTAACTCAAAAGACGGTCCGCATACAGGACATGCGTTAGGCTGGGCATGAAATCTCCTGTCAAGCGGGTCGTGATATTCCGCCTCGCACTCCCCGCACATTTTAAATACATTCATCGTTGTGTTTATCCTGTCATAAGGCACACATTTTGTAATCGAATATCTCGGTCCGCAATTGGTGCAGTTTGTAAACGGATACAGGTAGCGTCTGTCCCTGCTGTCTGAAATCTCCTTAAGGCAATCGGGACATACCGATATATCAGGGGATATTAGAGTGAAGCTGCCGGTCTCTTTGCTCTCTTTTATTGTAAATTCAGAATAACCGCAGAATTTTTCAGGTGAAATATCTATGCTCATTATTCTTGAAAGAGGGGGGGCTTCTTTTCTTATTCTTTCTATAAAAAGTTCAAGCCTGTCTCCTTCAACAGCTATGACAACACCTTCCGAGGTATTGGTGACGAATCCCTTCAGTGACATTTCCCTGGCGAGATTATAGATGAATGGCCTGAAACCAACGCCCTGAACTATCCCCTTTACCGATATATTCAAACAATCAACATTTTTCTGCATATATTAAAGGTTTTGAATTATTATAACGCAAACTCGCTTAAAATATTAATTCACGTCTCTAAATATGGATTGCCAATTTGACCATAATAATAAATGACTGTCAAAATTTGTCAGGGATAAGAATTCCGGTAATTCAGCGGAAAAAGGATATATTACGTCCATTTTATCCCGAATCAGGATAAAAAGCGAAATAAGGGTTAGTTCGCACCTGGATTCAGATAATGTATTACAAAGTCATTCTCAGCAAACAAGCACTGCTGTTTCCTTATTTACATACTTTCTCCTCTTATTTACATAATCCAATATCCCTTCAGGGTTACACGCCTTGCACATCTCTACTCCCTGAATAATCTTCTTGTCTTCAGAAAAAATGGTAGAATCCCTGTATCCGCTGCCGTTAATTCTGCGCTTTATAAGTTCCTTAGGCCTGATATAAACTTTTCCGCAATTAAGACATATCCAGATAAAATTTTGCCCTGCTATTTCCAGACAATCCTTACAAACATATAGGATAATTCCGGGTTTGGCTTCGATATGTGATGTTGTGTACTCAAGTTTGCAGATATTGCAACGCCCTAACCTGCCGTTTGATTCGAACATTTCCACCTCTCTTTCTTTCTCAATTATTTCTTTTCTATAAATTCACATTCCTATTAAATATTCAAGCAATTCTTATACCAAAATTATAGAAAAAAGCGAAAAACAAGGATTTTTTATCAATAATTAGATAAATATATAAATCTGGATTTACACAAAAATGCTTTTATACGGGACATTGATGACTGAAAAGTCTTTTGTCCTGACAAAAGTCGTGATTGAAATCAAAAGACTTTGAAGGCGTTTATGTCCCACTATTCATATTCATAAATTTTCAGCTTGTGAATGATATGGACTATGTCACTGGATAAAATATCAATTGCATTTACTAACAGGCTGCTGAAAAACTAAGTTTTTGTGTCATTCCGAGGAGCCAGAGGCGACGAGGAATCTTAAAACTTATTGGATCATAACGGCTCTTAAGATTTCTCGTTTCACTCGAAATGACAAAAAGAGACTTTTTCAGCAGCCTGCTAACTTATGAGGACGGATTTATCTCAGATCTTGCGCGCCTGGGTTTCGAGCCATTTAACCCACTCTGATATGCCCTGCCCTGTCCTGCAGGACACCTCGAAAATCCTCAATCCGGGATTAAGGGATAATGAGTCTTTCTTGACCTTGTCAATATCAACATCGGTGTAAGGCAGAAGGTCGATCTTGTTAAGTATCAGGGCAGAGGACTCCTGAAACATTAATGGATATTTTAAAGGTTTGTCGTGGCCTTCGGTGACGCCGAGAAGCATGATCTTCATATCTTCGCCGACCTTGAATTCAGCGGGACAGACAAGGTTGCCCACATTTTCGATAAAGACGATATCCAGTTCATCAAGGGGCAGGTCGTCCAGAACTTCGTTTATCATATTGGCATCAAGATGGCATGCGCCTCCTGTATTTATCTGAACAACCGGGGCCCCTAATCTCTCGATCCTTTCAGAATCGTCACTGCCGGCAATATCACCTTCTATAACACCTATTCTCAAATCTGAGTTCGCAGAAAGTGTTTTTTCGAGAAGCGAAGTTTTTCCTGCGCCTGGTGCGCTCATCAGATTGACAGCAAAAATACCGGCTTTATCAAAGAGCTTCCGGTTTTCAAGGGCTATACGCTCATTGGCTTCAAGTATCTTTGTAACAACTTTAACCTTCACCAAATTACCTCCGTCATTCCATAATAATCAAAAATAGAGAAGGCAGCCCGGGTATAATGACTTTATATGCGAATTCCGGAATATCCTTGTTTATCATGAAACATCCATATCAACTATATCCATCTCTCTGCCCGCTGTTATTCTGAATGAGCCTCCCTTGCATACAGGACAGCACAGCACATATTCCTCATCCACGGTGAAGCTGTTGTTACAGTTTTTGCAGAGTCCTGAAACAGGCACCTGTTCTATATTTAATGAGGCATCCTTTGCAATGGAATCGTTTTTTATCGCCTCGAACGCAAAAATCAGGGCGTCCGGCCTTACGCCGGACGCCCTTCCGATTCTGACATTAATAGAGTCTATCCTGTTAAACCCGTTCTTCCTGCATTGCTCTGATACAATCTCGATCAGGTTAAGAGCGATTGAAGCCTCATGCATTCTGTTCCTTTGAAAGCCTTTCCTTTTCCCTTTCGTATGCATCTTTCCCGGCATCAATAGCGGATTTCACCATTGACTTTTTTTCTTCATAATATTCTTTGCTGTCATCAACAACTGAAGTAACTTTATCTTTTGCCTTATGAATATAGTCTGCTGTCTTATCCTTCACATCTTCAGCCAAATCTCTTATCTTCTGGCGCGTTTCCCTGCCTGACTGCGGCGCGAGTAAAAGCGCGAGCCCCGCCCCGACAATCCCACCCATCAGAAAAGATAAAAGCATGGAACCTGAACTATAACCCTCTTCTCTCATTTTCTGTCTCCTTTCTTTATTAGATTAGCTATCAAATATTCTATTGCGGCCATTATGCCGGCCCTTAAACTTGTAACCCTTATCGTCGCGGAACTGCTCACATTCTCCACTAAATCCCTGACAGCGCTGACTGTATGTCCCACATCCCTGACAGAACTGGAAAACTCCCTGACATCTCCGGTGATATTGCTGAAATTATTCGATATATCGCTGCAGTTCTTCAGTGTTGATTTCAATTCCTCCAAGGCAGGGTTGAGCTTCTCTTCGGTAGTTTTTCTTAATGAAATTATCGTCTTTCTAAATTCTACAAGCAACGGTATTAAAAAAACTGTAACGGCCAGAACCGATACAGCTATAACCAACAAAAGAATATTTTCCATCAGCCCTCCTCCTTGAATAAATCAATTATATCACAGTTTTTATAAAACCAGAAAAACAGCCTCAGATAATATACAAGATTTCGTCGAATTCATTACAAGCAGAGAATTGTTTATGTTATTCTTTTATGTCATGAATGACGAATTTCTGATAAGGCGAGCCTTAACCCTTGCATCACGGGCAAAAGGCAGAACAAGCCCCAACCCTATGGTGGGAGCGCTTGTTGTGAAGAAAGGCAAAATTATTGCCGAAGGTTATCACAAAAAGGCCGGTACCCCACACGCCGAAGTGATTGCGATAGATAACGCAGGCCCGGGAGCTAAAGGGGGCGCCCTTTACGTAAGCCTCGAGCCGTGCTGCCATAAAGATAAAAGAACGCCTCCATGCACAGAAAAGATAATCTCTTCGGGGATAAGGAAGGTTGTGATCGCTATGAAAGACCCCAACCCGAAGGTATCGGGAAAGGGGATTGCGGAATTAAGAAATGCAGGCATAGAGGTTATATCAGGATTTCTGGAAGAAAGGGCAAGAAAACTTAATGAGGCTTATATCAAATACATAACAACAGGGATACCGTTTGTAATACTGAAAGTTGCAATGACATTAGACGGGAAAATAGCTACACCTGAAGGCCAGTCAAAATGGATTACAGGGGAAAAGGCCAGGAGATTTGTTCACGGCTTGAGAAGCAGTGTTGATGCAGTAATGACAGCCATCGGCACTGTAAAGGCCGACAACCCACGGCTTACAGCAAGGATAAAAAGGGGCAAAAATCCTATCAGGATCATCATCGATCCTGAACTTGAAATACCCTTGAATTCAAATGTCCTTAAGGTCCCGCCTCCAACTATAATAGTCACTAAGGCAAACAACATGAAGGCTGATATTCTTTTAAAATCAGGCATTAATCTGATATTTTTTAAAGAAAAGCTTGAATTTAATTGGCTGATGAAAAAGCTCGGAGAAATAGGGATTACCTCTGTGATGACAGAAGGAGGTTCGTCATTAAATGCGCATGTCATCGAAGAAGGTATAGCCGACAAAGCAATGTTCTTCATTTCTCCGAAGATAATAGGCGGGAAAGAATCATTTCCTGCTGTGGGCGGAAAATCATTCAGAAGACTGGATGATGCCTGCATTCTAAGGGACATAAGAACCAAACATATCGGCGAAGATATCCTGATAGAGGGATATGTTCAAAAATGACATCTTGTCTTTTTTAACCTTTAACTTTAAAAAATATCTGATAAAATAGAGACATGGCTACAGGTTCAAGGATAAATATTATATCCAAGCTTCCGCCTGAATTCAGCAGTAATATAATAGTGGATAACGTGACCTATCATGCACAGACAGAAGATATGGGGACAAAATCATGCAAGATAATCTCCAGAATTTTTTTGAAGGGAGAGGTTGTCTTTTCAAAAAAGTCTGACTATTCGCATCTCACCAAACTTAAGGATTTCAGCAGTAAACTGCAGAATCTCATGGAAAACCAGCATAAAAGCGCTATAGATAATTTCATATCCGGGCAGTCCAGAAAACAAAAATTAAAATCAGAATACTTTGATGAGGTACAGCAACTGCTCAGAAGGGGCAACGGGAAGTCTGCCCTTAATACACTAAAGCATGCCCTTGAAAAATTCCCGTCTGACCCTTTTCTTCTGTCGTATTACGGATGTCTTGTGGCGATCGTTGAAAACAATCCTAAAGAAGGGGTAAGAATCTGCGAAGATGCTATAGCCGGACTTAACAATTCGATGCCTTTCGGCAGTGAATTCTTTTATCCTGTATTCTATCTGAACCTGGGCAGGGCTTATTTAAAAAACAACAAGAAAAGGGAGGCCTTAAACGCTTTTAAAGAAGGGCTTAAAAACGATCCCGATAACCATGATATTTTATGGGAGCTTAAGAAACTGGGGACAAGGAGAAGCCTTGCCGTACCCTTCTTCAAGCGCAGCAATCCGATAAATAAATATATAGGATTGCTTCTTAGCAGGTCTTTAAAGTAAGTCCTGTTTGCAGACTTCAGCCTTTTTATGTTATGGGAACTAACCGACTATTATTTTGTAAATTTCCCTGTATCTTTCAATCGCTTTTTCGACTATGTTGTCCGGCAGGACAGGTCCGGGATATGTCTGGTCCCAGTCAAGGGTAAGAAGGTAGTCCCTGATTATCTGCTTGTCATAACTGTCCTGTCCCTTTCCGGGCTCATAGGTATCAACAGACCAGAACCTTGAGGAGTCAGGGGTGAGTATTTCATCTATAAGTATCAGTTCATTATCAAATGTGCCGAACTCAAATTTTGTATCTGCTATTATAATCCCTTTTTTTTCTGCAATGTCCCTTGCCTTTGTATAAATCTTCAAAGTCAGTTCTTTCAGCTTTTCAGCCTTTTCCCTCCCCACTATTTTTACAGTATCTTCGAATGAAATATTGATGTCATGACCCTTTTCAGCTTTTGTGCTGGGGGTAAATAATGGGTATTCCAGTTTTGATGATTCTTTCAGACCTTCAGGGAGTTTCATGCCGCAAACCGTACCGTTCTCCCTGTATTCCTTCCAGCCGCTCCCTGAAAGATATCCCCTTGCAATGCATTCAACAGGCATGGGACGGGCCTTCTTAACCAGCATACTCCTTCCTTCAAGCTGTTCCCTGTATTTATGACACTGCACAGGATATTCATCGACTTCGGTGGCAACCAGATGATTTTTTATGATGTCCTCCATCTGCCGGAACCAGTATATGGAGATCTGTGTCAACAGTCTGCCTTTTCCCGGTATTCCGTTAGGAAGCACCACGTCAAAGGCGGATATCCTGTCAGTTGCTATAAGGAGAAGACAGTCTCCAAGATCATAGATATCCCTCACCTTGCCCTTCCTTAAGAATTTAATGTCAGGCATCTCGGTCTTAGTTATTACTTTTTCCACAAATCACTCCTTTATATTTCCTTTTAAGCTTATGGACTGACATTTTACCTTAAAATCTATTTTTTCTCTTCATTACTGTCCGGTTAAATTTCCGCGCCTTGCATCCATCGAGGGGTTAACATAAATGGATCCTTTATTTTTCAATAAGTTAGCTCTTTCCATAGTCTGCTGTCCGGTAAAGTCCATATTTCATAT
>JBFMDL010000051.1:0-21836 GCA_040753635.1 Nitrospirota bacterium
AAAAAAATCGCTTATAGGGCAAATGTGAAAGCCGTTTTCCTCTCAACTCATAATTTTTCGGCGGAATATACTAAAGGGGTCAATTCTATTTGCGGAAAAGGGGTCAAAAGTCTTGACAATCTACACTCCCCCCCCATCCCAATGATAAATATATTTCACTTTGGAATAGATTTTTATGTGAGGCAACGTATATCATTTCGTATAGATTTTTACGTGAGGCAACAGGGAAATCCTGTTATTTTCGGTTATAATTTTATGTGCGATTATTCACAAATCATTCTGTTCAAGAGGAAATTTTGAGGGCAGGTTTATTTACCTTGTGCATCGTTGCATTTCTGTTTGCAGCATCGGATGTTGTAGCGCTTGAACACGTTGTTAAAAGCGCTGACGGGGTCGAAATGGTTCTGGTTCCTGAAGGCGAATTTATCATGGGTATTCCGGAAGATGAACCGGGCAGTGACAAAAACCCCCTGAGGAAGTTTTATCTGAAAGCATTTTATATCGACAAGTATGAAGTGACAAATGTTCAATATAAAAGATGTGTTGCCGCTGGTGTATGCAAAGAACCATCCCTTTTAATCGATTATCCCAGGACAATCCATGAGGACGGAAAAGATTGGTACAGGGATGAATCCATGGGAAATTATCCTGTTGTGGGTTTAACATGGCGTCAGGCCGGAATATACTGTGAATGGGCCGGCAAAAAGCTTCCGTTGAGTCCTGAGTGGGAAAAGGCTGCAAGAGGTACAGATGGAAGAAAATATCCATGGGGAAACGAATGGGATGGCAGCAAGGCGAATTGGGATGAAGATGGCAAAATTGACGGTTACAAAAAAATTGCTCCTGCCGGCAGCTTTCCGCAGGGAACATCGCCCTATGGTGCAATGGATATGGCCGGGAATATCAGGGAATGGGTTGACAGTCTTGTCCTTAGAGGAGGTTCCTGGTACAGCCTGCCTGCAAGCCTGCGCTCAGGAGACCCCGGTCATGAATATCTCGTCGAAAGAGATGACGACATGGGCTTCAGGTGCGCAATGGACGTCAAACAGCCTTTTTCAAAATAATACATTCGGGATTTTATCAATGCATTAATATAACTTATATATCTTGACTGACATATCAAAGAGTGATAGTCTTTAAATGAAAGCAAGTTTTGCAATACCCTGGTTAGGGTCAACCAGAGAACCAAGTAAATAATTTAGGGAGCAGGAGCTTGATGCGGTGAGCAAGCCTCCAGCAGTAAGGAGGAAGCCTGAAACATCTGCCGAAGCACCCACTTAGAAATGGAGCTCATGGTTGCCCTGAAACCAGGGCATTGCATCCAAATATCTTAGAGCCGTACGAATAATGAGACACCCTGTACGCGTAGTGGCAGGATTTGGAATTGCCGGCGGTTACGCCGAGGTTGTCCAAAGAATCAGATATGTACGGCTCTATTTATTCTAAACCGGCGCATGCAATAATATTTGCTATACTCAGCAATAACCATCCCCTGTCACAATTAAAGGAGAAGAAAATATGGATGCTATGGAAGCCATTTTTTCAAGAAGAAGCATACGTAAATATACATCGGCCCTCATATCTAAAGAGACTGTAAATGAAATACTTGAAGCTGCTATGAGCGCTCCTTCAGCAGGCAATGAACAACCGTGGCATTTTGTCATTATAAATGAGAGGAATATCCTTGATGAAATACCGTCATTTCATCCCCATTCGCTCATGATAAAGGAGGTTTCGACGGCAATACTGGTCTGCGGTGACCTTCAGATGGAAAAGCACAAAGGATACTGGGTTCAGGACTGTTCTGCCGCTACAGAAAATCTCCTGCTCGCAGCTCATGCAAAAGGACTGGGGGCTGTCTGGCTGGGTGTATATCCGAGAGATGAAAGGGTTGCGGGTCTCAGGAAACTGCTTTCCATACCTCGGTATATAATACCTTTTTCCTTGATACCTCTGGGTTATCCTGCAGAAACAAAACCGCCACGCCCTGACCGTTACAATGAATCGAGAATCCACTATAACAGGTGGTGAACAAACTATTGAAAAAAAGATCTAAGCAGCCTTCCATACCACCTGAAAGACACGGCACTATCCGTCAGGAAATCATTTCACTTCTTGAAAATACAACCCTGTCTGCCAGGGATATATCTTCTTCTGTAGGGATATCGGAAAAAGAAGTATATGAACACCTTGACCATATACAAAAAACCTTAAGCAAAAAAGAACTTCATTTAGCTGTTATACCGGCTGAATGCATTAAATGCGGATTTGTGTTCAGAAAAAGGGAAAAACTTAAGAAACCTGGAAAATGTCCTGTATGCCGAGGCGAGCAGATACAGGAACCTTTATTTTCGACAGAAGGATTTCACGGGAATGTCAAAACATAAAATATCATCGTTCTTCATGTCTGTCAAAGCATTTATGTTCAGAAATTTTATATGGATTGATTTTTTATTTAGTGCTTCCGGCTATTCCGTTCTTTTGTTTACTGAAAATATCGCTTTTAGTCCAGAGCCAGAACAGGCTTCTGGCGCTTTTTACAGCTATAATGAATTCGCGGGGACTCCTTAGTTCAATAAGCTTTTTTAAGATAAACGAAGGCCTTGAATAGAATTTCTTAAACGCAATCCTGCGGAGTTCCAGAATCTCCTCCCTCGTCATCGTAAAAGGAATAAACGCTGCACCCTGGTAGGTGAAATCCGAGAGTTCATCAGAAATAACACCATATTTCTCAAGGTTATCATAAAGATACGTCCCCGGGAATGGTGTTATTGCATGAAAATTAGCTATGTCAGGATTAAGTTCAATGGCAAACTTGATTGTCTGAAGTCCCTCTTCAAAAGTCTCTCCCGGAATACCGAACATAAAGGGGGTGCTGACCTTGATCCCGACATCCTGCGCAGCCTTTACAGCCCTTTTTATCTGCGCAAGCGTAGTCCCTTTCCTTATCGTATTAAGGTTCTTCTGAACGCCGCTCTCGGCGCCAAAGAGAATAGCCCAGCAGCCGGCTTCCTTAAACGCCTCCAGTAACGGCTTATCCACCTGATTGACACACGCTGATGCAAACCAGGTGAAATCAAGTTTTCGCGACTTAATCCCCTGTGCCAGCTCCATTGCCCTGTCATAATCGGCTGCGAGCGTATCGTCTATGAACTTTATTTCCCTGTACCCCTGCTTTAAGCAGTATTCTATCTCTGCCAGGACATTATCCACACTCCGGTATCTGATGCCGCTCTTCCTGTGCTTGTCGATCTGAAAACAGTAGATACATCTTCTGTTGCATCCCCTTGAGGTCATTAAAACAGCCACAGGTTTTCTTTTATATGTAGCAGGCGGCGGGATATAGAGATTAGAATCACCCAGCAGTTCTCTTGCAGGGAAAGGGAGAGAATCGAGATCTTCGATTAACGGCCGCGGCTGGGTTTTAATTATTTTATCCCCCGACCTGTAGGCAACTCCGGAGACTCCCTCAATGCCTTTGCCTGCCTGCAGCCTGTCGACTATTTCAAGAGTGGTAAATTCTCCTTCTCCGGTGACTATGGCGTCAATCGATCCTGCAGTCTCATCAAGACAATTTTCCTGCACGGCAATAGGATAAGGGCCGCCGGCGCAGATAAAGGCACGCACGTTGAGCCTTTTCCTTAAATCATCCGCAGTTTTTTTTGCCTTCTTCCATCCGAAGGTTGTCGAATAAAGACCTATGAAAGCAGGATCAAACTTTCTTATCTCATCCAGAATTTCCTCGTGGGCCATAAAAGCGCCATTTAAGAATTTCACCTCATGTCCTGCCTTTTGAAGCACTGATGCCACATACAGGGTCCCGAGAGGCTGCCAGTAGTTAATCTGTGAACTTGCGGTCTTTGAAGAAAAGATATCTTCCGGCACCCACGAAGGAATTACTAACGCACATCGCATTTTTCGCTACCTGTTAAGACTAACTTCTCATCATCGTATCCGGTCTGTCCGGAAAATTTTTTGATTATTTTCTCTGCGGTATTTATGCCTGATTCAATAGCATGGTCCATATTGTAATATCTGAACATCCCGCTTCTGCCTGATATATGAAGATTCTTAAACCTGCTGAGATAATCATATATTTCGTCGCAGATTTTCTTATAACCGACTTCGAACAGGGGATAGGCCTTGGGCGCTCTTACTACAGCGCTGTCTATTACTTCACTCTTCTTTACAAAGCCGAGACTATCAAGATTTTCTACTGTAATATCAACAAGTCCCTCATCAGTCTCATTCCATATGCTGTCGCCCTTAAAGCTGAAAAATTCCAATACTATGAGAGTCTTGCCATCCGGGGCCATTTTCTCGCTCCAGTTGGTCGGTTCGTGAATCCTGCCGAATGGGATTTTCTGTTCGGGAATATATATCCATGTCTGGTCTGTAACTCTTTTCCTGTCAACCATTATTGCAACTATTACGATATCCCTGAATTTAAGCTTAGCAGCCGTGTTCATAACATAATCAGGGGGAGAAGGTTCGAGCATCCTGATCAGCTTAGTTATCGGAATACTTGATACGACCTCTCTGCCGGACACAACTTTTTTGCCTGCATGATTATTTATTAAAATGCCGTCTATCCCGCAGTTTGTGTGATAAATACGCTCTACTCTTGTGTCAGTGTGAACAAGGTTAATCCTGTCTATCTCCTCCTTCAGTCTCTCTGAAATACGTCCTATGCCTAATTGTGGATACAGAAACCTGTCCGCCAGAGTCGGGATATCCCTTCCGCTGAACTTGAAAAATGCGTTCTTTACAGCTTTTGCGAGTGAAAGCCCTTTGATGCGCTGGGCAACCCATTCCGCGCTTATCCTGCTGCATTCTATGCCCCATACTTTCTCGCTGTATTCCTTAAAGTATATATTGAACATGGTGCGCCCGAAATTGCTGACAACCCAGTCCTCGAGAGAAATATTTTCGGTTTCTTTAAGCAGTCTCTTGATTTTCTCAAAACCATAGTCGGCCATAATCTTTAAAGTAACAGGCAAGCCGAGGCCGAACATGGCATTAAGGGGTTTCAGGGGATAATCGAAGAATTTTTTTCGCATGTAGATCTTGCTTGTACGATTCACAGAGAGCAATTCTCCAGCCATTAGATCTCTCACAAAATCATCTATTTTCCTGT
The DNA here is from genome assembly GCA_040753635.1 of Nitrospirota bacterium. Taxonomy (GTDB): domain Bacteria; phylum Nitrospirota; class Thermodesulfovibrionia; order Thermodesulfovibrionales; family UBA6898; genus JBFMDL01. The sequence goes on from JBFMDL010000051.1 coordinate 5,138, forward strand.
CTTTTGTAAAAAACCTGTGGCCTCCGAGATCAAACCTAAACCCTCCCCGGACTACTGTTTTCGAAAGCCCTCCTACCGTCGAGTCACTCTCAAACACATCCACACCTAACCCGGCCCTGGTCAGCATATATCCGGCAGAAAGTCCCGTTAATCCGCCACCCATTATGAGAACATCTTTTTTAAGATCAGCCAATCTTGCTCCTTGAGTTATTTTAACTTTTATTGCTGCAAAAATAAAAATGAAGCAGATTTTATTATAGTTGGCATAAAACGATCCCTGTCATGGCAGAATGACCGGCGATAGAACAGTTCACTGAAAAAAATACCCTGCAGCATAACCGCAGGGTATTTTTTCAGGCTTTATACTTCCATAACATTTTTTGATAAAAATCACGTTACAAAATTCTTATACTCACTTGACAAGCAATACGGGTATTTCTGAATTATTGACCACTTCTCTGCTCACGCTTCCCATGAATAAATGGGAAGTCCTTCTGCCGCGTGAACCCATAATAATCATATCAGCCTTCTCTTTTTTTGCTGTCTTAAGGATTTCTTCAGCAGGATGCCCTTTTCTGACTACAGTTTTTACGCCGGTTACGCCATTCTTTTCAAGAGCCTTTTGATAATACCCGAGAATTTTCTGTGCTTTTTCGTCGAGTTTTTCCTGATATTCGGTCCCTTTCAGCACTTCCTCCAATGTTGACAACTCTGCATTGCCGAGCATCTCATCCATCAAAGACCTGCCTTCGAATTTCTCCACATAAAGCAAAATAATAGACTCGGGGCGCATACAGGAACATACATCAGTGCATGTTGAAAAAGCTTTTTTGGATCCCTTTGTATCGTCTACTGCAATCAATATTTTATCCATAATATCACCTGCATTTCATTTTAGTACTTATGAACAATTATTTGCCGTATCCACCGCCTGCCGGCGCCGCTCCGTATCCACCGCCTGCCGGCGCCGCTCCGTATCCACCGCCTGCCGGCGCCGCTCCGTATCCACCGCCTGCCGGCGCCGCTCCGTATCCGCCGCCTGCACCTTGCCCCTGCGTCTGAGCAGCCATTTCATGCTGCTGGCTATAAACTGTCAGTAAACCAAGCATTAAAACAACGATAACAACTATTACAACTTTTGCTGTATTCATAGGATGCCCTCCTTATTTCAGGATAAAAAAATTATTACCCCTTTTTGATCCTATAGATGTATTTACTTCCCTCTTTCTTCTTTTCCAACACTTCATGACCTGCCTGGTCGCACATCTGTATAATGGTTTCACCTGATGAAGGGTTATCGAAATATACATCAATAATATCGCCTTCACTCACTTTTTCGAGGGACTTCTTGGTATAAAGCTGAGGATGCGGGCAGACATATCCGCACACATCAAGCATATAAGTTCCCTCTCCTGTTTTTTCGAATTTCATAGCCATGACAAACTTCCTCCTTTTAATTGAATTTTTTTAGATCAGAATGATTCCATTTCCTTTGCCATCTTTCTCTCAGACCACCAGTTAAAGAACTTAACAGCAAAAAAAGCTCCTGTAACCATGCCGGTGCCATACAACCAGCCATTGGGATCACCGCCTGCAGCCCTGATAAAAAAGGCTCCTATATTGCAGCCGAGTGAAGGACGTGAGCCGAAGCCCATCAGCAAGCCGCCTGCCAGTCCCCAGACCCATAGTTCACCTTTGGGCCATTTGAGCTTGAACTCATTGTTCAGTCGCGCCATAACCATAGCGCCGAAAATAATGCCTAAAGACATCCATAAAGCGGGATTACGCCATGGTTCTGGCAATCCATTGTTGATGCCGAAAAAGATATTGTCACGCATGTCCCATCCGATCTTCTCCAGCATCCATGCCCCGAACTGTCCCTCCTGGCTTGTTATATACCAGTACCCGGGGTCGAAAACAGTTCCGCCGATCGAGACATCTTTTGTATATCCCATCCTTGTAAGAAGCTGCCCGAAATTGCTGACGCCGAATTTGATCTGCATCCCCTTCATGACAAAAATATGGAGTCCGGCAACTATGCCTACCAAGACGCCCATAATAGCTGTCCTCTTCGAAGCTGTTATCATGCTCCAGATGCCTGCGATCTCATCGCCGAAGCCTGTGGCTCCACCCTTTGCCTTTGCCCTCTTCTTCATGAATACTTTTCTATTGAATTTGTAATATATCAGCACCAGCAGGATGGTGGCAGGGAGAATGGCGTTAAGAAGCGCGTCTCCTACGAAATATTTTGCTGCGCCGGGCAAGGCTTCAGAAATGGCTTTAGTATGGGAAAGCTGAATAACAGGCTGGTTCCATACATAGCCTGCAAGATATTTGTCGAACCAGCCATTGTTGATAATGTAATCCGGAAGTCCTTTTGCAAGCGCTGACTGTTGCCATGATGCAGGCACAAGCTTGTCAAAAATCCCTCCAAGGTCTACGAATATGGCCTGACCGAGACATAGTCCGACAATGACCGCAACGAGATTGGTCATGTTGCCTTCGCCCACCTTATAAAGGGAACCGGATGCACACCCCCCGGCAAGCACCATGCCGAGTCCAAAGATTATTCCAGCGATCAGCATATGAATTCCGAAGGGAGCGGGATGGAAGGTGCTCATGTTCGTTGCATTCAGGATAGCCTGTATTATGCTGAAAAACATGAGGGCTATCAAAACCCCTACAGCCATCCTTGGGACGCCAGCTGCAAAAAGGTCTCTCGAAGCCGAGGCAAAACAGAACCTGCCGTACTGAAGCATCATGCCATAAGCGAATCCAAACCAGATATATGCTACGAGGTACATGTAGTATACATTCGCATTGTAGTATATAAGACTAATGCTGATCATTGCGAATGTGATTATAAACGCCCAGATCTTATTCCTTTTTTCTTCTTCCACAGCTTTCTTTCCTCCTTTTTTTTATTTTCAAAGGCAAGATTATATGTGAATATTCCTTTTATAAATCAGAAAGCGATCTCCCCCCTTCCTGTGAAAATTTACCTTGACAATCCCCTCTAATCCCAAATAATGAACTCATCAGCAAAGACATTCATCAAACCTATATTTGTGCCTGTATATATAATCAAAAATACAATCAAAAATCAAGCTCAAATTGCAGGTTTAGCATAAAGACATTTCTGCATGGCTTTTCATTAACAAAAATATACACTTAAATCGATATTGAGGATATGAATATTAAATATAAAAAAACTGCATTCTCATCAATTATTTCCGCTGGTAAACCCTTACGCTGGTTCTGAAGAGGAACACCCCGTCATAAATATTGAATGATCCGGTCAGGCGATAACCCTTTATCTGTTTCTCGATATTTTCAGGCAATGCATCACCGCTGTCATCAGAAATCACCGCCACAGCGGTGTTTCCCGCGGAATATTTCTTATTTTCATAATATTCTGGATTTTTGTATTCCCATGTGAATCGCAACGGAGATTTCTCAGTCTTTTCCGGCGGCTGACGGAATTCATTTTCCTTGTATTCATAGATGATATTCTTATTCGTAAAAAGGTCCAAAATAGGCACAGAGACAGCCAGATTACCGGCAGGGTTTTCCGGCAAAAAAGCGAATACCTCCACATCCGATTCCCCGATCGAGTTTAAATATTTTCCGGCATTCTTCAGATTTACAGTGCTTATTTTTTCCATAAAAGGAAGATGCGCAAAGGCAGCGATGATAATTGAGGATGATGCCGCGCAATAAACAATGAATCTCCGGATATCTTTATGTCTGATTCTCTGCAGACCGTATGAAGCCATGAGTGAAATCATGGGGAAAATCATAATTATATATCGGATCCTCCTTATCTGCATAAACACAACTAACAGTAAAAGCCATACTATTATCAGATATTTTATATCCCTTTTTTTCGCTGCTTCATAGACTGAATATAATGCAGCCAACGTTATAAAAGGATGTATCTGGAAAAAAAAGGTTGATACAAAACTTTCACCCCATCTTTTCAGCCCGGGCTTCTGATAAGCCATTAATAGCCTCATCTGTTCTGAAAAGACATCAAACTTGTACCAGAAGACCACGCCTACAAGTAAAGATGAAAGGAATGCAACTGCAATCCCTCTGTAAATGTACCTCGAAGTTCGAAGTTTGCGGGTTCCAACTGCTCCCTTGCCCTCCTCTGAGGAAGAGCAACAGGCAGGGGAACGCTGAATGCAATATACCACAAATATGACTACCAGCACAGAAAGCATTAACCATGTTGAATATTTACTGTAAAAGGCAAGGGATATAGCAAAGGATGAAAGGGATATAAAACCCATACCGCCTTTTTCCATGGCCATGATAAAAGTAAGAACAGCAAATGCGAGGAAAAACATTGCAGGGACGTCAATGAGCATAAGCGGAACCTGGGTAAAAAGGTAAGGAACACCGAGGAGAAGCATTCCCCCGGAAAAACCAACTTCTTCATCCCAGAGCTCTTTGCCTATAAAATAAGCAAACACCACAGTCATCGAGAAAAGAAAGGTCGTAAAAATCTGGATAAAGAGTCTGTTTTCCCCGAAAAATTTAAATATCAGACCATACAGGAATGGAACAAGGGGCATATCTGTCCATGCATTGATATCCCCGCCCCACTCCCTGATAAAATATCCTATTCCGTACATCTCAAGATGTTTTGCCTGGGTAAAATATCTTGAGATATCAATTATGACCTCAGGTTCCCCCCAGAAGGCCCCGGCTGTTGCGAATGAAATGAGAAAAAGAAAAATCGAAGGATACCTTTTATAAAATGAAAACCTTGATAAGAAGTATGATGCAATAATTCCAATAATCAGCAACAGGTATATCTCAACAGCATTGACGCCCTCAAATACCCACTGCCAGCTTGTAAGTCTGTTATCATCAAAGGACCTGAATATAAAGAGAAAGATATAAGTCAGGAGAGAAAAAAGAGAAAAAACAAATATGTGGTTATTTTTGTCAGGACGGGGCTTGTTATTGCCCATTATTCATTAGGCAGATCAAGGGGCGCCGTCTGACGCCCCTTGATATCTTCTGCCGGCTATATTCCGGCATTATTATTTCTGGATAGGATAATTTTTGGTCTTTGCCCCTGTTATGGCTTCCTCCATCTTGCTTACTCCGATGGAAGTCTTGTCCCATGCTGCCATTCCGAAAGCCATTGTATATGCATTATATCCAAGGGCCTTTAAAGCAACAACAGGAAGGTTCTGCGTCTGCCCGGTAACGCATGCAAGTATAATCTTCTTGTCCTTGGGGAGTTTTTTGAGGTTTTCAGGCTTCAGGATATCCTGAACAGCTATAAAAATTGCACCGGGTATGTGCCCGCCTTTGTACATCGCCGGATTAGGTCTTACATCAACTACCAGAAAATCGGTCTTCTTTGCATCGATCATGGCCTTTACTTCATCAGCGGTAACCTGCCAGAACTTTTCCGCAGCAGCCTTTGAAAGCACAGCATTAAGTTTTGCTGCCATATCATCTGATGAATATGCAGCAGGAACCATCAATGAAAGAGAAATAATGAATACAAAAAGAATCGAGCTCAACTTTTTCATTTGTAACCCTCCTTTTTTTATCCTGATTTTTCCGTTTTAACCATTCAATCTTTTTATTTCTTTTCTGTTCTCACCTCCTCATTACCAGGATATGACTCTGTCATATGAAAAAATATCATCAACAATACTTTCATATGAAGCCTCTTTTTTAGAGAGGTCAACGACCTTTATCTCATTATCCGTTGACTGTACACTTATAACCTGATCAGATAATTTGGTGGGGCCATCGTTAAGTATGTGGAGTATTTTCATTTTAATTCCTCCTTAATTATCTTTGATATTGTTTTTTTCAATTAACCTTACAGTACAATCACCTTGTCGACATCATGCACCATCGTTGCGTTATTGAACTGGCTGCCGCACGATATCTCCTGCGGGATAACTGACTTATTAATTCCCAGGTGCGTTGCATTATGATCACAGTAGCTCATTGAAACGCCCTTGACTTTGCATAACTCAGTAAATGCAGGTTTTTCAAGCAGCCTTTCTCCATCGGTCATGACAAATACAGTCACCTCGTGACCTTTGGAAACAGCCGCTTTTGTTATGCCTATTACATGCTCCAGATGCTTGTCGGTGTTAACGTGAATTCCGAGTTTCATTTATTTACCTCCTTTGAGATTTATTTTAAAGCAAGGAATGCCTTGCTTTTTGAATGCCTCCATCTTTTAATTGAAATCAATATAAGAATCCCCGGAAGTTTGTGAGGAATCTTAAGGTTTTATATAAATAACACAAACGGATTATAAAGTAAATTATAAAATACAAATGTAACTTATTAATATTTTTAATAAAAAAATATGTAAATTATGTTAGCAGGCAAACTTATTTTTATAATTATAAAACATCGCGATTTTCATATAAATACACTGTCCCTGATTCTCTCATGAACATAATCAACAGTTATCTCCTTCATGCACTTCATATCCCTGCATCTTTTCTTGAAACACGGGGAACATTCAGCGTCGCTCTTTATTATTATATGCCCGTCACCGTACGGACCTGTTCTCAAAGGACTGGTTGGTCCGAATATCGCCACAACAGGGATATTGAAACCTGCCGCAATATGCATAGGCCCTGAGTCATTGGAAATCACCAGCCTTGCATCCCTCATTATTTCCATTAACTCCCTGATATTTGTATTGCCTGCCATAGAAACAGCTTTACCGGCTGAAGCCTCCATAACCTTTTCAGCTAATCCGGCGTCGGCTTTACTGCCTATTACAACAGATTTCACAGAAAGTCTCCCGGCGAGTTCGCCGAACTTATCAGCGGGCCATTTTTTTGTTTCCCACCTTGCTCCCGGCACTATAACTATATATTCCTTTAAGTTTCTTTTAATCTCCTTTATCTGCAATAAGTCATTTTTCATCAGGGGAAAGGGAAAAATAATCTTTTCTGTATTGCATCCAAGGTAATCCGCAATTTTCATATATCTGTCCACAGCATGTATGTCTTTTCCGCCCTTAACTTTCCTGTTATAAAAAACCCTGCTTCCTTCCCTCGCCTCTTCAAAGCCCACCCTGAAAGGCGCGCCCGTAGCCATAGTGATAATCCCGCTCCTCAAAAGACCCTGAAGATCGACGACCAGATCATAGTTCTCTTTTTTCAGGGTCCTGAGCAGATTTCCGGCCTCTTTTATTGTCCTGCCGGTTTTCGAAATCTTCTTCCACATGTCCTTGTTGATTATTATCAGCCTGTCTATCATTGGATGCCCTTCGAGAATGCCTTCCATCCCTCTGGCTATTACCCAGTGGATTTCTGATTGGGGGAAACAGGATCTAACGGCATCCAGAAAAGGCAGACTGTGGACAATATCGCCAAGCGAACTCGGTTTGACAATCAATATCTTTTTATAAAACCTGATTTTACCCATCTTTTACCGCGCTGTTCATCAAGATTATTTCGACAGCTTCCTCAAGGTTACCCGCGGTGAAATCAGCGTGAGATGAAAAATTCTCCTTCCCGGTTTTAATAAAAATCCCCTTTGCGCCTGCGGCATTTGCGAGAAGCATATCGGATTCCTTGTCGCCTACTATAAATGATTTCTTTAAATTAATTTTATGTTCAGCCCTTGCATTTAACAGCAGCCCGGGCTCAGGTTTTCTGCAGGGGCAATGTGCGTCGGGATGATGCGGACAATAATAAAAATAATCAAAACCGTATTTTTGGATAAAAATGCTGTTGGCCTGTTTTACAAAATCTTCGTCAACCAGTCCCCTCGCAATTCCGGACTGGTTTGTTATACCTATCAGGACAAAGCCTTTCTCCTTTAATCTCTTCAACCTGCTGACTTCAGGATATACTTCAAAATCCTCCCATTTGCCGAGATATCCCGGATCCCGGCAGAGCGTTCCATCCCTGTCAAAAAAAACAGCCTTTTTTGAGGCGACAAGTTGTTTTACAGCCCCGTAAACTTCATCCGAACCGATAGCATCCATGCATTTTAAATCTCTGTTCTTACATTCTCTCTCTAAACATGGCGCACAATCCATTTTTTTCATTACTACAATATTCCCTTTACCCGTAGGCCCTGTATGTTCCGGTGATGTAGAGCCGAATATCGCAACAACAGGAGTACCTACGGCATATCCGATATGCATGGGACCTGAATCATTCGTGACAAGCACATCGCATTCCGAGATTAATGCAGACAGTTCTCTCAATCCCGTCCTGCCGGACAGATTCAGTAATGAATGACGACTGATTTGTAACAAGTCATATCCTCCACCTAGCCCTTCCGGGTGATGGGGGGATGCATTCTGAATTCCGACCCTCTTATAAATCTCTTCTGCGATAACCTTCTCTGCAAGACCGCCAAAAATCACGACGCTCCCTTTCATCTCTTCAACTACTTTTCTGGCAATCTCTGCATAGCGTTCCGGCTGCCACCTTTTTGATGATCCGTAAGTGGCTCCAGGATTAATCGCAATCACAGGTCTCCTCAGATATTCCAGTTTTTTTCTTGCATCAAGTCTTTCGTCAACAGACATATAAATCCATGGCGCCGAATATTGAGCTTCTATCCCCCCTTTGCTCACGAAGTTTAAATAATATTCGATATGATGAAGTCTTTTGGCATATCCGTCAAACTCTATTCGCTTTGTAAGGAGGAACCCTCTGCCGTCTCTGTTGTAACCGATTCTTTCCGGAATTCCCGCGAGAAAAGAAAGGATTGCAGCATCAAATGCATTCTGGAAAAGCACAGCCATGCAGAAATTGTGTTTCCTCAGCACATTCGCAAGCTTAAATTTTCCCGGAATACTCTCATATTTTTTTTCGTACAGAATAATCTTATCAACAAAAGGATCTTTTTCGAATAAAGGAGAAACCCAGGGTTTAACCAACAGGGTTATTTTAGAACCAGGATTTGCAAGCTTAAGCGCCCTTAAAGCCGGCATGGTCATTACGGCGTCTCCAATCCAGTTGACACCTCTGACCAATATATTATCACACCTTTTATCAGACATAAATAATTCTAACATTTTAATATCAACGAAGTTTAATATTATAATATGGATCAGGAGATACCGTTATATGACAGAGTTCTTTCAGAATCTTAATCCTTTTTGGCAAGCCCTGATAGCGACATTATTCACGTGGTTTTTAACAGGGCTTGGGGCAGCGGTCGTATTCCTGTCCAGGGACATCAGCAGGAAAGCGCTTGACGGGATGCTCGGGTTTGCAGGCGGAGTGATGATTGCTGCGAGTTACTGGTCGCTGCTTGCTCCGGCTGTTGAAATGTCGCAGGGCAAGGAAATTCCTTCATGGGTTCCGCCTGTCGCGGGTTTTCTTATCGGGGCTGTTTCACTGAGAATCATCGACAAAATCCTTCCTCATCTTCATCTTGGCTTTCCGATAGAGGAAGCCGAGGGCGTCAAGACATCGTGGCAGCGCACCACTCTGCTTATTCTTGCAGTAACATTGCATAATATCCCCGAAGGACTTGCGGTAGGAGTTGCCTTCGGAGCAGTTTCGGCAAGCCTGCCTTCAGCCACACTGGCAGGCGCTGTAGTGCTGGCCGTTGGTATCGGCCTCCAGAATTTCCCTGAAGGGATCGCAGTCTCAATGCCGCTCCGCCGGGAAGGGGTTTCCAGAATTAAGAGCTTCTGGTATGGACAGCTGTCAGGCATGGTCGAACCCGTTGCCGGCGTAATCGGAGCTGCAGCGGTTATATTTTCACAGGCTATACTTCCATACGCCTTAAGTTTCGCAGCAGGCGCCATGATATTTGTTGTTGTGGAAGAATTGATCCCAGAGTCTCAGAGAGGCGGCAATACGGACACCGCAACGCTTGGCGCTGTCATAGGCTTTACAGTGATGATGGCTCTTGATGTAGGATTGGGGTAAAACGATTTATCGGTCTTTTTCTGAATTAATAACCTTATATAAAACTTCGCTAAGCTCCACAAGTTTATAGGGTTTTGCGATAACTTCGCTGAAACCGAACCTTCTGAAGTCAGCCATCACAGGGTCATAGGAATAACCGCTTGAAACAATTGCCTTAATCCCGGGATCTATTTCAAGAAGTTTCTGAATGGTCTCTTTTCCGCCCATTCCTCCCGGTACGGTCAAGTCCATTATAACTGCGTCAAAAGGCTTCCCTGATCTCATGGATTTCACATAAAGTTCAATAGCTTCTTTCCCGTCTCTGGCATACTCGAAGTCATAGCCGATCTGTCTCAATATTTCCCCGCAGACTCCTCTTACAATCTCCTCGTCATCCATTAACAGAACCTTGCCTTTACCCCGAATAGGTTCTTCCCTTGTTACTTTTTTTACATCTATTTTTTTCTCGGAAGCGGGAAGATAGATATGGAAAACCGTACCTTTGCCCAATTCTGATTCTACAGTTATATATCCGTCGTGTTTTTTGATAATGGAATATGTAACTGCAAGTCCAAGGCCGTTTCCCTTTTGTTTTGTAGTGAAATAAGGGTCAAAAATCTTCTGGATATGCTCCCTGGGTATTCCTATGCCGCGGTCTTTAATAGTTATCTTCACAGACTTTCCTTTCTGAACCGGCAGCACATTATCATCTCCAATGATGACATTGTCTGCAAAAATCCTGATTTTCCCTCCCCGGGGCATAGCCTGATCAGCATTGATTACAAGGTTATTGATAACCTGACTTATCTGACCTTCGTCAACCTCAACAGGCCAAAGATTATCCGGCAGGAAAAATTCGCACCCGACATTAGACCCCCTTAGCGCCAAACCTGCTGATTCTCTTAAGATTTCTGCTATAGAAGCCGCCTTTTTAAGTGGCGCCCCGCCTTTTGAAAAGGTGAGCAACTGTTGTGTTAAATCCTTTGCCCTCATCGATGCCTTCTCAGCCTCTACCAGCCTCTCAAAAAGCTCGCTTCCGGGTTTTGCATACATCGCAGCAATAGCGATATTACCCAGAACCGCTGTAAGAATATTGTTAAAATCATGCGCAATCCCGCCTGCGAGGAAGCCTATGGATTCAAGCCTCTGTGCCTTTAAAAGTTCTTCTTCGATCTTCTGTTTTTCTGTAATATCACGGATAATACCCTGGTATCCGAGGATCTTTCCATCAGCGTCACACCTCAGGGTCGAATTCAGCAGACATGTGATTTCCGTCCCATCTTTTTTGCGGAACTTTATGGCATAGTCTCTGACATATCCCTCTTTCTCTATCGCCTGCTGAAAACCGTGCCGTTCTTCTGAATTTACATATATATCCAGTACATTTATATTTTTCAATTCTTCCCTGCTGTAGCCCAGCAGATCCATTGTCGACCGGTTGAAATCAAGGAACCTGCCGTCCCTGGAAGTAATATAAATAGCGTCTCTGGATTCTTCAAAGAGGGTGCGGTACTTCTTTTCGCTCTCCCTGAGCGCTTCTTCAGACCGCCTGAGTTCTGTTATATCCCTTGCAATCGTCCTTGTTCTTGACAATTCACCCTTCTCATCAAATTCTGAGAAGACATTCAAACTGGCCGGGAATGTGGTGCCATCCTTGCGAACAAATTCTCTCTCCACACGCACCTGGGCTTTTTTATAATTCAACCTGGGAAAATCTCTCTCAAAAAACCTCCGTGACTCCTCGGTAAAAAAATCGGATAGAGGCCGGCCTATAATTTCCTCCTTTTTGTAGCCCAGCATTTTTGCCTCTGTCTCGTTGCAATCGATTATTACCCCGTTCTTATCCAGGGTGTGATACATGTCCGGTGCATTGTCATAGAGATCACGGTATTTTGCTTCTGACTCCTGCAATATATGTTCGACAAGCTTACGCTCGGTAATATCAATAGCCATTTCATAGCGGACCATTTTCCCGTTCGTCCAGTTTATTGCTTTATCTATGCAGTGGTACCAGCGATTATTGTTCCTGTTCCGGAATTCCCAGATATATGACTTGCCCAAATTTTTCCCAAAGATATATTTATTGGAACAGAAAGAACAGGGAGACTCCATACCTTGAAAAACAATATAGCACTTCTTCCCTACCACGTTGCCGAAGTCTTTTTTGACTGACTGGTTTGCGTATAATATCTCGTAAGTATCCGGATCGCTTATGTATACAACTTCATCAATGCTGTCAAATATGGAAAGAAGCTGCCGGTGTTCAATTTCAAGAGGTTTTTTAGTTTTTTTCTGCTTTTTACTGCGGGACCTGGACTTGATGATACGTCGAAATTCTCCGGACTTATTTTTAAGCTTTTTCCTATTTTCTTCTTTATCTGCCATTTTTTATTTCCATGTCTCCCGGAAAGGCAGAAAATTGTTCAAATTGAGGTAATTATATCAGAATTGTGAGCTTTTGTTTCAATAAATTATAATCTGCCGGAAAAACCTGTACAGAGTATTTTATCAAAAAAGAATTCCAATTCCCAGGAAAGTCTGAATAAGATAAAGACAGATGATCAATATGCCGAGACTTAAATGCAAGGTTCTCCATGGTGATTCAGCGCCTTTTATCTTTCTTGAGATGAGAAATGTTGTAATTATAAAAATTGAGATTAAAGAGCCGGCAATGAAATGAAGTGGATATTTAAGGAATTGACCGGTATCCAGATACACAAGGATTTTGCCGGCAAAAAAACCCGCAATACCCATAAATGCCAGAATTGGGACCAGCTTCCTGTGTCTTTTTATGATTTTAAATGAATCCGCCTTGAATTTTCTTTTTCTTCTTATTTTCAGGCCGAGCGAACCCTGATAAAAAAACATGATCACCACAAACATATTATAAGCGCCATGCGCAAGTCTCAGATATGCTATTGTCTGTTTATCTATCATAGAACGGGAAAATCAGTAAAACTCTTTCAGCGTGCCCTCTAATTTCGACAGGTCAAAAGATTGTCTCACGAGAGGTTTGTCTTTGATTACCGGAATTCTCTCCTCATAGAGAGGGCGATGGTTTTTATAGATTATACCCAATGGAATCCGGTCTCCCCATTCAAGCGCCCTCCCTAATGCTTCTGTTCTGTCTTCGGGACTGTATTCAGGCTCAATATGATACACCCTCTGCCTGTACCATTCGTATGTATTAATCCTGTTGAATGTAACACAAGGCTGCAGGATATCAACAAGGCTGAACCCATTATGGTTTATCGCCTCTTTCATCAGCCATTTAAGGTGCCCGGCATCCCCGGCAAACCCTCTTGCAACAAAACTGCAATCAAGGGCTATTGCCAGGGCCATAGGATTCAGCTGCCCTGAAAACACCCCGAAAGGCTGGTTTTTGGTCTTCATCCCCTCCACGCTCGTGGGTGAAGCCTGTCCTTTTGTCAGACCGTAGATCTGGTTGTCGTGCACAAAGAGTTTGATGTTGAGGTTCCTTCTCACGGCATGCATCAGATGGTTCCCGCCTTCGCCGTAGCAATCCCCGTCGCCGGTTGTCACGATTACCGGCATATTGTGATTGGCAAGCCTTATCCCTGTCGCAACAGGCAATGCCCTTCCGTGAAGACCGTTGAACGTGTTACATTTAAGGTAGTGCGGCAATTTTGCAGCCTGACCTATGCCTGATACAATCATGAACTGATGGGGTTCCATGCTTAATTCGACCAGGGCCTCCTTAAATGTCTTGAGGATGCTGAAATTCCCGCATCCCGGACACCATGCCGGTGTCTGTCCTTTATAATCTTCCAATGCAGGCATTTATTTCTCCTGTTAATTCTTCAAGCAGAAACGGCCTTCCGTCGTATCTGTTGATTTTTGCATTGAAATCATACCCTGTCTCTGCCCTGATAAAGCATGCAAACTGTCCCGTTGCGTTGTTTTCTATGCATATTGTCAGCTTTGCTTTCTTAAGCAGTCCGATATAATCGAATTTACCGGTCAGCGGCAAGGGATAGATCTCGCTGAAATGGAGCATAGCGATCTTTTCTGCTTTTGACAATTCATCAACCGACTCTTTCATGATCCCATAATTTGAGCCCCATCCTGCAATCAATATTTCAGGGTCGGGGTCCCCGTATAACAACGGCGGCCCCATTTCATTCCCGATAAGAGGCAACTTCTTAAAAAGTCTCTTGTCCACCATCCTTATCCTTGTCCCGGCATCCTCAACTATATGTCCTTCCTCATCATGTTCATCGCTGTCAGTAACAACGGTGTGTCTTGAGGCTCCCGGAATCCCCAATGGGGTAACCCCTGAAGAGGTAAAGGCATGTCTTTTATATTCAGTAAGGTTCTTGAACGATTCCCCCCTTAGTCTGTAATCAGTATATTTAATCTTTTTTATATCAAACCCATCAAATGTCCATTGTGAGTCGGCAAGGTACTGGTCTGTCATAATAATTACAGGTATCTGGTATTTCTCGGCGATATCAAATGCCCTGCTGGTAAGATAGAATGCCTGTTCGGGTGTCCCGGGGGCAAAAATGACGCGGGGGAATTCTCCATGCGCTGCATAAAGCGCAAACTGCAACTCTCCCTGTTCTGTTCTCGTGGGGAATCCCGTAGCAGGGCCTGGCCTCATTGCCAGTGCGATGACCACAGGCGTCTCGGTCATTGCAGAAAGTGAAAGCCCTTCGACCATCAATGCAAAACCACCTCCCGATGTTCCCGTCATAGACCTCACGCCGGCAAACGAGGCCCCGAGCGTCATGTTGATTGCAGCGATTTCATCCTCTGCCTGTTCAACTATTATCCCGTAGTCGGCTTCTTTGCCCGCAATATAATTCATTATCCCCGTTGAAGGCGTCATGGGGTAGGCTGAATAAAATTTGCATCCTGAGGCAACAGCGCCTAACCCTATTGCATCATTGCCGCCTATTAGCATCTTGGGGCCTGAAGGCGGCATCACAGAGAATGAACACCCCGAGCAATTTTCCACTGCAAAATTATGCCCGGCATATGCTGCGGCGATATTCGCCTTTATGATATCCTCACCCTTCTTTTTAAATGTAGCCTTAATAATTTCGTTCAGTATGTTCAGCCCCATGCCGAGCATCCCGAGAACCGCGCCGACTGCGACTGTGTTTGCCATAATCTTGCTGCCGCCCTTTTCGGCCGCCAAACCAACAAAAGGTATATCAAGGAAAGAGGGTTTTTGGTGCTTCTCCCTTAATGCAGCCGAGTCATAAATTAACAGTCCGGTTTCGGAAAGCTCTTTTTCGTGGATGCTTATACTCTCCCCGTCAAGGGCAACCAGTATATCTATCTTTTCCCTGGAAGCCATTACAGGCCTGTCCGAAAACCTTATCTGAAAAAAATTGTGTCCACCCCTTATCCTGGATTCATAATCCTGATGAGTAAAGACATGATATCCTGTCCTTGAGAAAACTCTCGCAAGCGTATCGCCTATTGTCTGGATGCCCTGTCCTGCCTCGCCGCCTATTTTTATTGAGTAGTCCATTGTCAGCTTTTTGACAGGGTTTTCCTGAATTTGCTAAGCCATATAATATGGCTTCTCTCTTCTTTTATTATTTCATCGATAATCTTCTTACCTTTTACAGAATCCCTTATCCCGGCGTAGTAAAGAAGCGTCTCCTTTTCAAACCCGAGTGCATAATCAACAGCCTCCATTACTGACTTAATATTTTTGACAGAAGTCAGGGACTTACCCTTGCCGAGGAAAAACGCGGATTCAACAATAGCCCGTAAATACCGTGAAACCTCTTCCCAGCCTTCTATCCCTTCGTCCCTGATCCTCTCCTTAAGTCTGGAAAATATCAGCTCATGCACCAATTCCTTGGCAGCAAGCGTTTCAAAAAGTTTTTTCACCTCCTTTTTTTTCTCGAATTTACCTGCCATATCTGAATAAAAATCAGCGCCGAGTTTTTCTGTCTGTACAGCCTGCTCAATAACTTCAATGATAGAAAATCCAGCCATATTTCCTCCTTTGACTGTTTATAATTTGATATTAATGGGTATGACCTTCGCTATGACCGCCTGAAATCACATAAACCGCCGTGTTCTTCCCGATATTTTCCATGAGATATGCTTCCTCGCCTTTTATTAACTCGGCAAGCAAATAGCGCAGCAATATGTTAAACTTGATGCATGGAAAAGATAGATGCAAGAACACTGAATCAGGAAGCGCAGTATCAAATCCGGAGACAGGTAATAAAACTTCGGAAACGGGACATGAAGTACAAGGAAATCGGCGAGATAGTAGGAATAACGCCAACACATGCCTGCAGGATATTCAAGAGGTATGAAAGCAAAGGGGCAAAAGCAATCGTAAAAAGACAGAGGGGAAGGCGTCCCGGGGAGCAGCTGACGTTGAAGGAGGAACAGGCGGCTGCCATACAGAAGATGATAATCGACAAGACTCCGGACCAGATTAAGATGCCATTTGCCCTATGGACACGACAGGCAGTACAGCAGCTGATCAAGCGGGAGTATGGGATAGCAATGCCGATACGAACTGTAGGGGAATATCTGAAGCGGTGGGGTTTTACGGCACAGAGGCCGGTAAAAAGAGCATATGAGCAGAACCCCAAAGCTGTCAATAAGTGGTTGGAAGAAGAGTATCCCGGTATAGCGCAGCAGGTCAGGGAAGAGGCAGGAGAGATCCACTGGTGTGATGAGACCGGAGTCCGCAACGATGAAAATTCAGCACGAGGGTATGCACCCAAGGGAAGGACGCCGGTAATGAGATTGAATGCTAACAGGAAAAGTATCAGCATGATCTCATCGATCACGAATCAGGGTAAAGTGCGCTT
>JBFMDL010000052.1:0-21468 GCA_040753635.1 Nitrospirota bacterium
ACTTTACAGAAGGCGGAATGCCTCGAAAACAGAATAAATCGACATGATTATTAAATGTCAGACCTCGACTTTGTTAAATAAACGCATTAACGATAACTCTGTATTTGTGTTATTTTGTAATTGTTTGTGGATTGATTTTCAGGGTGTCGTTATTCTGTCTCCTCAACATCCCGCCTTCTTATGTATATTTGAAATTATTTTGGACAGCAATGACATGAATGCTGACTTAACTGATAGTGCATTTTACAGAAAGGCTGGCTGGCCATGCTTGAGGTCTGTAAGGTGTTGATGGCAGCCCTTTTCCATCGCACCTGCCTTCCATATCAGGAACATGTTTTGCAACAGGTGGGTAAGATCACCATCTGATCAATGAAGAAGCCCATGTCAGACCGCCGCCGAATGCCTCCAGAAGTATATAATCCCCGTCTTTGATCTTGCCGGACTGTACGGCCTCATCCAGGGCAATGGGGATGGAGGCAGCCGAGGTGTTGCCATATTTATCTATGTTTATAAAGACCTTTTCATCAGGAAGAGCGAGACGTTTTGCCGTTGCATGTATGATCCTTGTATTTGCCTGATGCGGGATTAAAAGCGAAAGCTGCGAAGGATCCAGGTTATTGGCTTCGAGTGTTTTAATAACCAGATCTTCAAGGGTTCTGACCGCAACCTTGAAAGTTTCATTTCCTCTCATTTTTATAAAATTCAGTCTTTTCAGGATCGTATCTTTTGAGCACGGATATTTTGAACCTCCGCCGGGCAGAGAAATCAATTCAGACAGATTTCCGTCCGAATATATATGTGTTGAACATATTCCTCTCCTGTCCCTGGTTCCTTCGACTATGACTGCGCCTGCGCCGTCGCCGAACAGGACACAAGTTGTCCTGTCCTGCCAGTCTGTAAATCTGGAAAGGACTTCAGCGCCCACGATTAAAAGCCTTTTATGCATCCCCGATTTTATCATGCCGTTAGCGACATGGAGGCCGTAAATAAAGCCAGAACATGCTGCGTTCAGATCAAAAGCCGCGGCATTTTTTGCGCCTAACTTATTCTGAAGAATGCAGGCGGTTGAGGGAAATGGCATATCACCGGTAACCGTGGCAGCTATTATGAGATCTATGTCTTTTGCCTTGAGATGAGCTCTTTTTAAAGCTATGGCAGCAGCCTCATAGGCAAGGTCCGAAGAGGCCTGCGAGCCATTGACAATCCGGCGCTCTTTTATGCCGGTCCTTTCGGTTATCCATTCGTCGGAAGTATCCACTATCTTCTCAAGATCGTGGTTAGTGACAACATTATCAGGCACATACGACCCGGTAGATATAATCCTTCCCCTGAGCAAGATTATATCTCCCTGTTGTGCAGGTCATTTTCTATATCTACCGAGATCGCCTCATAAACTTTTTTGCCTGCATAATCAGCTGCAACCCTGATCGCATTTTTGATCGCCTTTGAAGAGGATCTTCCATGACTTATTATTGAGGTGCCGTTTATGCCGAGCAGGGGCGCGCCTCCATATTCATCATAATCTGTCCTCTTCTTGAAGTTTCTTATAGCCGGTTTCATCATTAAATAACCAAGCCTTCCGGTCGAAACATTTGATATTTCCCTTTTCAGCATCTTAAGAATTGTTTCAGCAAGTCCCTCGCTTATCTTTAAGGCAATATTGCCTGTAAATCCGTCACAGACGACCACGTCAGCCTTTCCGGTAAAAATATCCTTCCCCTCAATATTGCCTATAAAGTTCAATCTGGATTCTTTTATGAGTTTGAACGCATCCTTTGTGAGTTCGTTCCCTTTTGTGTCCTCCTCGCCGATACTGAGAAGCGCAACACCGGGCTTTTCCCTTCCGAGGACCAGCCTGCAGTAAGTGTTCCCCATCAAGGCGAACTGCAAAAGGTTCTCAGGTTTGCAATCGACGTTTGCGCCTGCATCGAGCAAAACAAACGTGTCCTTTAAGGTGGGCATTATTGTCGCGATTGCGGGTCTGTCAACGCCATGTGATTTCCCCAGCAACAAAAGAGAGGTTGCCATTGCCACACCTGAATGACCGGCGCTAACAACGGCATCGGCATTATCAGATTTGACAAGCTCCACGCCTATCCTTATTGACGAATCTTTCTTTTTCCTGAGAGCAACCGACGGCGACTCATGCATTTCCACGACCTGAGATGCGTGCTTGATAGAAATGCGGTTTGAATTATATTTTTTGTTCCTGAGTTCGCTCTTAATTACCGCTTCGTCACCAACAAGTATCACCTCGATATCTTCATGCTCATTAACAGTTTCGATAGCCCCCTCGACATTTACTGCCGGGGCATAGTCTCCTCCCATAGCGTCAAGAGCGATCCTCATCTTTATTTTTCAACTATCTCGAGAACCTTGTTTCCATTATATGTCCCGCAGTTTACACATGCCCTGTGCGGAAGCTTCATTTCCTTGCATTCAGGACACTGACCCAGATTAGATGTCCGGCCTTTCCAGTTAGCCCTTCTCTTGTCTCTTCTTGATCTCGAATGTCTGTGTGTAGGGTTTGCCAATTTCTACTCCTTTCGTTTTTCAAATATTTTCTTCAAAACCTCAAGTCTCTGATCCGGTTCTTTCCCGCCGCAATTGCAGGTTTCAATATTCAAATCGCTGCCGCATTTTGAGCATATGCCCTTGCAGTTCTCATCACATAAAGTCTTTATCTGTATATTCAGCAATATCTGCTCTTTCAGGATATCCTGAAGATCAATTTCCTCCCCGGTATAGAAACCCATGTCCATTTCATCATTCTTTAACTCATGTTTATCCGGACTCAATTCTTCAAGAGGGTGATAAACCACTTCTATGGGGATAGCCAGGTGCTTTATGAATTTCTTTAGACATCTGCTGCACTGGAATTCCAGTTCAGCCCTTAATTCACCATTAATTATAATTTCCTGTCCGGTCTTGCGTAATCCAAGATGAGCAGTGACTGGAGAAACTAAAGAATGGTTTTCTAAGCTAAACTCCTCCTCAATGTCTAAATTAAGGCCTTCGTCCAGTATATCTTCTATTGCTATTTTCATTTTTAAAGAACATCAAGAATGTCTTGAATTATAAAAATATTTTCAGAAAATAGTCAAGAAATCCGCTAAAAACCGAAAAATAGAGATAGAAAGATGTCATT
This sequence comes from Nitrospirota bacterium, assembly GCA_040753635.1. Classification (GTDB taxonomy): domain Bacteria; phylum Nitrospirota; class Thermodesulfovibrionia; order Thermodesulfovibrionales; family UBA6898; genus JBFMDL01. The sequence continues at coordinate 3,149 of JBFMDL010000052.1, forward strand.
CCGAGCAAAGCGAGGAATCTCGTCTTTTTCCGATAAGATTGCCACGAACCCTTCGGGTTCTCGCAATGACAGATAGAATATAGCGTTTCTCATTCTATGTCTATTTTCCGGCTAAAAATATCCTGTCATGTCACGGATTTCCTGACTGTAAACTTTATGCCGCGCCGACTATCTTTTCTTTGCTTTCTTTTTCCCTGCCCTGAGATTTTTATACAGATCATAAGCCTTCCCGGGGGTAGCATTTTCATGAACAACCGCCTTCACAGCCTGTATCATTGCAACCGGAGATTCAGACTGGAATATATTCCGTCCCATATCCACTCCTGCAGCGCCCCGCTTGATGGCATTATAAGTGAGTTCGAGCGCTTCAGATTCCGGCAGTTTCTTGCCTCCCGCCATTACCAGCGGCACCGGACATGTATTTACGACTTTTTCAAATCCGTCACAATAATATGTTTTAACAAAATGTGCGCCGAGTTCCGCAGCGATCCGGCAGCATAATGCAAGATATCTTGCGTCTCGCGCCATATCCTTCCCTACAGCGGTAACTGCCAGAACAGGTATCCCGTAACGCTGCCCCTCATCCACCAGTTTGGCCAGATTGAGAAGCGTCTGTTTCTCATTAGGCGTCCCCACATAAATGGACAAAGCTACAGCAGAAACATTTAATCTTACAGCATCCTCCATCGCCACCGTAATTCCCTCATTCGACAGTTCGCCAAGAATACTGTTGCCACCTGACACCCTTAAAACAACAGGGGTTTCAGTTGAGGCATCCACTGAAGTGCGCAGGATCCCCCTTGCCGGCATCAGCGCATCTGCATAAGGCAATAGCGGTTTTATGGTTTTTCCGGCATCCTCAAGACCGGTAGTAGGCCCGAGAAAATACCCATGGTCAACGGCAAGCATGACCGTCCTTCCGTCGGATTTAATTATCCTCGAAAGCCTGTTCTTTAAACCCCAATCCATAATCTCCTCCCTGAATTTTTATGTTTCACCTTGCGGTCTCGATTATAACCTTGATCGAATCCGCAGCTGCTTCAACAAGTTTAAATCCTCTGCCTGTTTCAGACAGAGGCAACCTGTGAGTTATCATATCCCTGACTTTAATCTTGCCCTGATGAATAAGTTCCATTGCCAGTATATGCTCTTTATAATTTGCCGCATATGAAGAAGTCAGGGTAATCTCATTACGCCAGAAAAGATCATTGACCGGCAAGGGCACGGTAACCCCCTGGTTTGCCGGTGCAAAAAACAATATTGTCCCGCCCCTGTCGACCGAATGAAATGCCTGAATAACGGCTCTCTCGGCCCCGGTTGTGAGTATCACAACATCTGCCGGCCTGCCTTTATTCATTTTTTTGAACATTTCAGGCACATCTTCATTTGCGCTGATGCTCTCATCAGCGCCGAATCTTTTTGCGGCCTCAAGCCTGTATCGGGCGATATCGCTTGAGACAATCAAAGATGCGCCAAGGGCTCTTGCAATCTGTATATGCAGCAACCCGGAAATTCCGCTGCCGATTATGAGCACGCTCATGCCGGTTTCTGTCCCTGCTATTCTTTGTCCCCTGCAAACACAGGCAAGAGGCTCTATGAACGTCGCCTCTTCAAATGACACCTCACCGGGCAAAAGGTAAACTCCCCTGTCAACATTTATTGCAGGAAGCCTCACATATTCAGAAAATCCGCCGGGATAAAAATTGGTTTTTCTTAATGTATCGCATACGGTATGATGTCCGTTAATGCAATAATGACATGTATTGCACGGCACGTGATGAGAGGCGGCAATCCTGTCCCCCACCCTGTATGTCTTAACCCCGTCTCCCACAGCCGCTATTTCCCCGGCTATTTCATGGCCGAGCACCAGAGGCCCTCTCCCCTCCCTGTACCAGTGCATAACGTCACTTCCGCATATTCCGCTTGCAACCACACGGACGAGCAACTCACCATAACCGATCCCGGGGACAGGCATCTCCTCAATGCGGATATCATTACTACCATAATATCTGGCAACACGCATCACCCTATCCGACTCCCCTCAACTTATTATGATTATCCCGAAAAACGTCTTGTCTGCGCCACCGCAAGTATTTAATCATGGCCTGGCAAACCCCGATCTCAGGATAAAAGGTTAAATGCCGCATTCACCCTGTTATTACAATGCTCCTGGAATCTTTTCTTCATTGCAAGATTTTCTAATCGCCTCTGCATGAACATAATCAAGTCAAATTCTTATGCGCTTATATCCACATCGGAGATTATAAGGCACGGCGCTCCAAGATTGCCATAAAACCTGAGATCATCTCCGACAGCCTCGACCTTATTGAAAAGTTCCATAATATTCCCTGATATGACAGCCTCTTTTACAGGAAATTGCATTACTCCTCTTTCGATCCAGAGACCTGCAACCCCTATCGAAAATTCTCCGGATATCGGGTTGGCCGTATGTACTCCCATTGCCTCAACTATATACAGCCCCCTGTCGATAATCCTGAACATCTCGTCTTTGGGGAAAGTATCAACCCCTGGCGCTGTCCCCAGGTAAAAATTGGTTGTGCCCACTGTTGGCAATGATGAAAAACCTCTCCTTACAGCATTGCCTGTAGAAACAGTTCCGCTTTTTTTTGCCGTATATGTGTTAAACAGATAAGTCCGGAGCATTCCTTCTTCTATCAATTTCTTTTCTGTTACAGGAACTCCTTCGTCATCAACCGGCCTGCTTCCCAGCTTTCCGGATAGCAGGCCGCTGTCCATGATATTTAACTTTGAGCTTATGACCTTCGTATTCAGTTTATCTTTCAGGAGAGACTTTCCCTTCTGAACAGATTCTGAAGAAAGAGAAGAGGCAAATATCCCGAGAAAGTCCACGGCTACGGAATTATCCAGAATAACGTCTGTCCTTAAACCCTGTATTTTTCTGGAACCGAGCAGATTGAGCGCCCGTCTCGCTGCGTTTCTGCCGATTTCTTCGAAAGAGATGTCGTGGAGAAACCTGCTGCCTTCAAAGTCCCAGCCGATCCGGCTGTCATCATCATGTTCGGCAACAGCCATAATTTGTGCAGAACATGATGTAGAAAAATAATTCGCCCTAATTTTCTTGGAATTCACGATTGAAGTCTCGGAAAATGTAAATGATCCCGCGGCCTTTCTTATCTTTCTGATCCTCTCATCCTCATCATAAGCATATCTTTCCAGAAGCTTTGTCCTTTCTATTGCGTCTTGCTCCCTGATATCCCCGAGCTCCGGATCGAATACCTCAACATCCGTCATACCGGATGCTTCGGGCAGGTCCGTATAAATATCCGTATCCGTAAAATCAGCAGCCTCAACCGCGTTCTTAATTACGGAATCATATTCATTAATATCGGTTGAATAAGAAAATCCGAGACGGTTGCCTTTGATGACACGCAGTGAATAGCCGGAACTTGAAGAAGACTTAAGCGAATCCACAGACTGGTTCTTAATCTCTACTGAAATATTTTTGGAACACCTGATGAATACCTCCGCCTGCTCTGCTCCGGATTTCAGCGCTTTTAAAACAACGTCTTCGGCGAAATCAAGATCAATCTTCATAGTAAGATGCGGATGCGTTATCCGATTCCCAGACGGTCACGGCAGAGACCCGTATATTGTCATAATCATCCAGTTTCTTGTTCAGGGAGTCATAGATCCATTTTGCTATATTTTCAGAAGAAGGGTTCTTTTCGGTAAATGGAAAAACATCGTTTAAAAAAGCATGGTCGAGAGGCGCAACGACCTCATTAGCGAATTTCTTGAGATCGTGAAAGTCAATCGCCAAATCCAGCTCGTTCAACCTGTCGGCGGCTACATTTATCTGGACTTTCCAGTTGTGTCCATGCATGTTCTCGCATTTACCTTTATAACCCCTCAACTGGTGGGCAGCGGAGAAACCTACTTCCACTGTCAATTCATACATCTTAACACCTCCGGAATCTAAGCGGTCTTTTTAAAAATTGAGATATAAGGAAGGTTCCTGAATTTATTGTCATAATCAAGTCCGTAACCGACAACAAACTCATTCGGGATCTCAAACCCGACATAATCAAGAGGGACATCGACCTGTCTCCTCTCTTTTTTGTCAAGGAAGGCGCAGATCTTCAGACTCTTCGGGCCTCTCATAAGTATCCTTTCCCTTAAATAGTTAAGGGTAATGCCTGTATCAACTATATCCTCGATGAGGATCACATCCTTATCCGTAAAATCTTCTCTGATGTCATAATATACTTTAACCTCGCCTGAGGATTCGGTTTTCAGATAGCTCGAAGCGATCAAAAAATCGATCGTCAGAGGGACCCTGATCATTTTCACAATATCGCTGAAAAACATAAAAGCTCCTTTAAGAATCCCTACTGCCAGCAGGTTCTTGCCCGCGTAATCTTCAGATATCCTGTCAGCCAGTTCCCTAACTTTGTTCTGTATCTGCTCAACGGTTAAAAACGGTTTGCCAACGACCATCTGTTCCTCCTCAAATATTGGTATTTTTATATTAACCTGAGCGATAATTTATCTCAACAAAAAATCATTGCTGTCCAAAATAATTTCAAATATACATAAGAAGGCGGGATGTTGAGGAAACAGAAGACACCCTGAAAATCAATCCACAAACAATCACAAAATAACACAAATACAGAGTTATCGTTAATACGTTTATTTATCAAAGTCAGGGTCTGACATTTAATAATCATGTCGATTTACCCCGTTAGAAAGCAAAGCCTTCCCTCTAACAGGGGTGAATTCTGTTTTCGAGGCATTCCGCCTTCTGTAAAGTCTTATTCTGGACAAATATGACAAAAAATATTACATAATAAATCTGGTTTCCCTTGTCATCCCATCAATTCTTTAGTATCATTTTATTGTGCTCGATTCTCTTTTTTATCCACAGTCCGTAGCTGTCATCGGTGCGTCGGCAGATTCCGGAAAAGTCGGCTATGCGGTGCTGAACAATATCAGGAGATTCAATTACGGCGGCAAGATATATCCTGTAAATCCCAGGGCCGATGAGATACTCGGCATAAAGTCTTTCCATAATATCGCCGAGATAAACGAAAACATCGACCTCGCTGTTATTGCCATCCCCGCGCCTTCAGTGCCGCAGTCGGTCAGGGAATGCATCTCGAAAGGTGTAAGATCCGCTGTAATTATAAGCGCGGGGTTCAGGGAAGCAGGCTCTGCCGGGATATTGCTTGAAGAAGAACTCAGGTCAATCGTCCGGGGAAGCGGCATAAGAATCCTCGGCCCTAACTGCCTCGGCGCCATAAATACATGCAACAGTCTTAACGCCACTTTTGCCGCAGGCATGCTCCCGAAAGGAAGGCTTGCCTTCTTTTCGCAGTCAGGCGCTCTCGGCATCGCGATACTCGACTGGGCTATCGGGAACAAGATCGGATTCTCCAAGTTCATAAGCCTCGGCAACAAAGTAGATCTGAACGAAGCGGATTTTATCGAGTATTTCTTTAGGGACCCTGAGACAGACATAATTTTAGGATATTTAGAGGATGTTGTCGAGGGAAGAAGATTTCTGGATATTGCCGGGAAGGCGACAAAGATTAAACCGATAATCATAGTCAAATCAGGCGGCACACGGGCCGGCGCACGGGCGGCATCATCTCATACCGGGGCGCTTGCGGGTTCGGAAAATGCCTTCAACGCTGCTTTCAGACAGACCGGCGTGATAAGGGCAGAAGGTATCGAAGACCTTTTCGAGACCGCAATGGCCTTCAGCTCAAACAAGCTGCCGCAAAGCAACAAACTGCTCATAATAACAAATGCCGGCGGTCCCGGCATAATCGCGGCTGATACGGCCGAGAAACTCGGGATCGACCTTCCCCAGCTTTCAAGAGACACGATAAATGCACTCGCGCCTCTTATGCCTAAGAATGCATCGCTCTATAATCCGGTGGATATAATCGGTGATGCAACCTCCGAAAGATACGCTGCAGCCCTGGATAATGTTTTCAATGACCCGAATATAGACGGATTCCTCATTATCCTGACTCCACAGGCCATGATAAATGTCGAAGATACCGCCAGGGTGGTTATCGAAACCTCCAGGAAATCACCAAAGCCTTTTATAACCAGCTTTATGGGAGAGGCCAGGGTCAGGTCATCGGTCGAACTGCTTAAGTCATCATCAATCCCCAATTTTTCATATCCTGAACCTGCTGTCAATGCGTTCAGGAGACTTTACGACTATGCTTCATGGAAAAAGAAGGCGGAACCCGGGGAGGCCGGAATAGACGCCGACAGGGAATATGTCCTAAAAAAAATCACCCGGGCGCTTTCACTTGACAAACTGCAGTTTGCAGAGGATGAATCAAGGGAGATATTATCATGCTACGGATTTGAATTCCCTGAAAAATATCTGGCAACAGCCCCGAAAGACGCCTCTTCTGCTGCATCGAAAATCGGGTTCCCGGTCGTCATGAAAATATCCTCTCCTGATATCTTGCATAAAACCGATATCGGGGGTGTTAAAGTCGGTATTAATTCGAAAAAAGAGGCGGAAGATGCGTTTACTGAATTAACCCTGAATGCAAAAAGGTTTATGCCGTCTGCATTCATTAACGGAGTAACTGTTTACAGGATGGTGCCGAAGGGCAAAGAGGTCATACTCGGTATAACTTATGACAGAACATTCGGACATATGATAATGTTCGGCCTTGGCGGGATTTACGTGGAGATACTCAGGGATGTATCATTCAGGATAGCGCCTGTTGGTTACGCCGATGCCATGGAGATGATAACAGAGATAAGGACTTTCCCGCTCCTGAAGGGCGCCCGCGGAAAAAAGCCAGCGGACATTGATTCCATTGCGGACAGCATAATCAGACTCTCGAATCTCGCATCGGATTTCCCCGTCATACAGGAGCTGGACATAAATCCGCTTGTTGTATTCGAAAAAGGTTCAATTGCACTGGACGCAAGGATTATAATATCTCAAGACGACAAAGGAGGCGTATAGATGAAATATTTATACATTGCTTCAATGAGGGGATTTTCCGGAAAAAGTCTGATCACCCTCGGGCTTGGACTGATGTTGAAAGATGCAGGATACAAAGTAGGATATATCAAGCCGTTCGGCAGGATTCCCCAGAAACATAAGAACATGATAATTGATGCTGACGCGGAATTCATGAGGACCGCCCTTGACATCCAGGAGCCTCCGGATGTTGTCTCCCCCTTTGTCGTTACATTCGAGATCCAGAACAGCCTGCTCAGAGGAAAATCATCCGACAGATTTGATAAAGTAAAAAATGCATTGAATTCAATAAAGGACAAGGATATTGTTCTGATAGGCGGAGCCGCCGATCTTTTTGAAGGAGCGGTATTCGGTATTAACGGGTTCAGGCTGATCAGCCATCTCAGGCCGAAAACTCTTCTGGTTGAACCATGGAACGGCGACAGCTCGATAGACTCCATCGTCGGAGCAAGCGAGCTTTTAAAGAACAATTTTATCGGCGCGGTCATAAACAAGATACCTGAAAGCGCGCATGACTATATAAAGAAATCAGTGAGGCCCTTCCTCGGGAAAAAAGGGATAAATATCTTTGCATCTCTTCACAGGGATATACTCCTTGATTCGATCACCGTGCGGCAGCTCAGCGAAATCCTTAACGGCAAAGTCCTGTGCTGTGAAGAAGGTCTGGATGAATTCATCGAGAATTTCTCGGTCGGTGCAATGGACGTTGACAGCGCTTTGAAATATTTCCGGAGGACTCCCAATAAGGCTGTCATCACAGGGGCGCACAGGTCTGACATACAACTGGCAGCCCTGGAAACATCGACAAAGTGTATTATACTTACCGGAGGCCTTTTCACAAATGACGTCATAACAGGAAAGGCAAAGACAAAAAATGTCCCCATTATTTCCGTCAATGACGACACTTATACGACTGTGGAGAAGATTGAATCGGTGCTCGGCAAAATCAGAATAAGAGAACAGAAAAAAGTTCTTAAGACAAAAGAAATTGTGGAAAAAGAATTTGATTTCAAACAACTTTTAAAAGAACTGAAGATTTAAAAAACATGACAGGAGTTATATAACATATGGAAGACCTCAAAACATCAGAGACATGGCGTGTGTTCAGAATACAGTCGGAACTCGTGGAAGGATTTGAGACTTTGAATGAACTCGGTCCGGCTGTAACGACCTTTGGAAGCTCAAGGCTGTCAACGGACAACAAATATTATAAAGATGCCGTCACCGTCGCCAGGAAGCTTGCAGACGATGGGTTTGCAGTCATAACCGGCGGGGGTCCCGGGATAATGGAAGGCGCCAATAAAGGCGCAAAAATGGGAAAAGCCCATTCAGTGGGTCTTAACATAGAAATCCCCTCGGAGCAGATTCCGAACAAATACCAGGACATCACGCTTTCTTTCCGTTACTTTTTTATTAGAAAACTGATGTTTATTAAATACGCTATTGCTTTCATAATCTTTCCGGGCGGTTTCGGAACCATGGATGAACTTTTTGAAGCATTAACGCTCGTACAGACCGGAAGGATCCAGTCTTTCCCGATAATATTATACGGCTCCGACTACTGGAAAGGACTGCTGGACTGGATGCGGAACACGCTGGTGCCGCACGGAACGATCAGCAGAGAGGATTTTTCCTTATTCTCCATAGTAAACACCCCTGATGAAGTCTGTTTTCTCATAAAGGAACACTACCGGGTTTTCGGAGGAGTCAGACCGAAGAAAAAGGCAAGAAGCAGAAAGTAAACTATCTGCAATTATTCATCAAGGGATCCAACCCTGGAAATACAGGCTGCGTTATATCTTTCCCAGTTTCACAGCCAGTTTTTCCGTATCATGCAGCAGGGTTTCGACCTCATCGAGCCCGTTATCCCAGAACTCTTTTTTGCTTATGTCTATTCCCAGCCGCATAAAGATGTTCCTTGGAGAATCTGACATGCCGGCCGACAGAAATTCCTTGACCTTATCAATAAATCCCGGTTCTTTCTTTACGGATTTCTGAAGAGACTTGGAGATCAAAAGCCCGCTTGCGTAAGAATAAACATAAAAGAAACTGCGTATGTGACTCCAGTATACCCACCAGTTTTCCGAGCCGTCTGACTGTTCAACAGAGCCACCCATGTATGACGACATATGTTTTTGGAACAGTTTCCCTATCTCTTCCTTCGAAAGATAACCCCTGTTTCTGAATTCCTGATGGAGTTCCTGCTCAAACCTGTAGCAGGCAACCTGTCTGAATATTGTGGACACATCATCGCCCAATTTTTTCATCATGATCGAAAACCCCATCTCGTCATCCGCATTGCAGAGGATTTCGCCGAGGACGAAATCTTCCATGAAAGTGCTTGCCACTTCGGCTGTGGAAAGGGGGGTCCCGAAATTAAGGGCATTCTGCCTTTCCCTTATCAACTCATTGTTTATTCCATGACCCAGTTCATGCGCCAGTGTCAGGACATCGTTCAGCCTGTTTGTATGATTAAGAAGGATATAAGTGGGATGTGATATCAGATGATACACACAGAAAGCGCCGCTGGTTTTCCCCTTTCGCGGGTATATATCAAACCTCCCGTTCTTGATGAAATCATCGAGGATCCCTGCAAACTTTCCGTCAAGTTTCTTAATGACTCTGTATACAAGCTCCAGAGACTCTTTGAATGCATACCTTTTACTGACTTCCCCGTATTCGACATTCCTCTCATGATATTTCAATCTTCTGACCTTCATGGTCCTGGCCTTTAGTGAGTAATATCTTGCAGATATATCGAACCTGCCGGAAACGGCCTGAATGACGGCATCGACTATGCCGCTGTCGATATCGTCATTGATATGTCTTAACAGATCCGGCCTCGAAACCCCGCGCAGTTCGTCGTCCACTTTCTTGTTTGCCAGGATTGAGTTGATCTCGGCCTCTGCCGCTTCAACATGTTTTTTCAGGATATCATTGAAGGCATCTGCAGCCGAATCCCTCGCCTTTTTGTTTTTACTGTTCAAAAGGCTTAAAAGCTCCGAAAAATTTTTAAGCGACCTTTCGCCGCTCTCCTGAACGACCTTTCTTTCCTCTTTTGCAAGAAATGAAGACGTCAACCGCACCCAGTTTGAATATGATGTGGATGTTTTTAAGTTCAATATTTTCTCTTCAGGTTCGCTGAGCATATACCTGGATTCGGAAAAAATACGCTCAAGAAAATGTCTGTAATCTTTCAGCCCTTTATATTCGAGAAATTTCCTTTGGCGTTCTGGTTTGATCTTGGCTATGTTGAGAGAAAAGAACCGGATGTCATTCTCTATCTTCCTGCTGAATTCCTCGCTTTTGCTGAACTTCGCCTTGAGCAAGGGATCATTCTGATTCTGCTGGGTGCGGAGCCAGAAATAATATCCCTCGTCCCCGTCGGCGCCGCAATGCCTTTTCCAGTTTTCATATTCATCAATTGCATTCTTAAGCACGGCCGGGTTTTTGAGGTAGTCATCCCGTCCTTTCCATTTATTTATGAATTCATAACTCTTTCGTTCGAGAATCTTTCGTTTTTTTTCTATCAGAGGATCATCATCACTCCTGAAAAGTTGATCCAGATCCCAGGTCGTCTTTTTTATTTTTAAACGTCCCTTATGAGGCTGCGACATTATTTATCCTTCTCCTTTTGTCCGAATTATCCGGAATTAGTTTTAAAGTATTTTTTATAGAATTCCCATGAAGCCCGGCTGTGAACATTCTCTTTAATGCATCTCTGTCGGAGCCTCGCCCTTCCCTTTTCTCATCAGGAACACAAGGGGGACCGTAAAGAACAGGAGAATGCTCAGCAGATGGAATACATCGTTGAATGATATCATTGTCGCCTGCTTGATCAGATTGTTATATATTGCTCCGAGTCCTCCCTGATGGGCGATAGTGGATTCAATGCCCCTGTATTCCAGAAACCGTTCGGCATTCCGGACGGCTATCTGATAATTGGCATCAAACGGGGTCAGATTCTCAACGAGATGCGCCTGATGGAACTGCGCCCTTCTGGAAAGCATTGTCGTCACAAATGCAACCCCGAAGCTTCCTCCCAGGTTTCTCAAAAGATTATAAATGGCAGAGGCATTCCCCATATCTTCCCTTCTTACACTCGACATGGTCAATGTCGTAAGCGGTATGAAAAGAAATCCCATGCCTATGCCGAGCACGACCCTCGGCCAGATGACCGTATCGAAATCTGAATACAGATTGAACTGCGACATAAGATAAGTTGAATATGCAGCCGTTATTACGCCGAAAATAAGAATCCCCTTCGGATTCACCTTTGTGACCAGCCTGCCTGCTATGGGCATGGCGATAAGGGATGCGACTCCTCCGGGGCCAAGCACCATTCCTGCAAGGGTCGCCGTATATCCCATAAGCTTCTGGAGATATATCGGCAGAAGGACGATGCTGCCCAACAGATTGAAGAAGGCAAAGAACATCACTACATTACCGGTGCTGAATGAAATATTCTTGAAGGTCTTGAGATTCACGATAGGATGCTTTGCAAACAATTCCACGATCACAAACAGAACGAGAGAGAGCGCTGAGATGACCGTCAGCCATGTAATAAAAGCTGATGAAAACCAGTTCTCCATCTGTCCCTTATCAAGGACGATCTGCAGACAGCCGAGACCGGCGGCAAGAAAAATGAGCCCCCAGTAGTCGATCTTCATCTTCATCTTTGTCATATACGGCGGATCCACTATAAAGAACAACACCATCAAAATCGAAATTATCCCGATAGGGATATTAATGAAGAAAATCCAGTGCCATGACCAGTTATCAGTAATCCATCCCCCCAGGAGAGGGCCGACAATGGGCCCGAACATTATGCCGATGCCGAATATCGCCATTGCCATGCCGTGCTGTTTTCGCGGGAACGTCTCAAGGAGAATGGACTGTGAAATAGGCTGCAGCGCGCCGCCTCCGATGCCCTGAAGGATCCTGAAAAAAACAAGGCTCTGCAGGTTCCAGGCAGAACCGCACAGAAGAGAGCTTGCCGTGAACAGCGATATCGAGAAAATAAGATAGCGTTTTCTTCCGAATAACCTGCTCAGCCATCCCGTCATCGGTATGACGATCGCATTTGATACGAGATATGATGTGATCGACCAGGTGGACTCGTCAATTCCGGCGGAAAGACTACCGCGGATATGGTCGAGCGCTACATTTACTATCGAGATATCAATTATCTCGATGAGAGTCGGAAGCATCACCGTCAAAGCAACAAGCCATTTGTTCATTTATACACCTATAGGTGATCCTGAGGATTAAAGGAGTCGCAGATTACAGTGAGACAATCATCTCTTATTCGCTTACTCACCCCTCTGAGCCATTCAATCCTTTATTATTATCGTAGGGATAACGGACATGCCTATCCTTAGAACATGATCCCTGTCAGTGTCTTTATCGAGAATAATCTTAACAGGTATCCTCTGTACGACCTTAACGTAATTCCCGGTTGCGTTTTCAGGTGGGAACAGGGAAAAGACCGCGCCTGTGCCGGCCATTATGCTTTCAACCTTACCCATGAAAACCTTTCCAGGATAAGTATCCACCTTAATCTCTGCCTTCTGTCCGGGTTTTACCTTCTCAAGCTGTGTCTCCTTATAATTTGCGGTTACGTACAGATCATTCAGTGAAACAACCGCCATAAGAGGCTGCCCCGCCTCTATCCGGTTGCCTGTCTCGACAGATTTTTTTGTTATATAACCATCCGAAGGCGCATATATCTTTGTATAGGCTTTATTCAATTCAGCAGCCTTAAGCAGCGCCTCCCTCTGCCTTACAACTGAAGCCTGGGATTTCAACGTTGATTCCGCCTGTCTTATTATTGCGTTCCGGGTTTCGAGTGATGCCTCGGCCTGTCTTAACTGTTCCTTTGCCGCCTTCACCTGAGCTAAGGCAACATTATATCCTGTCTTTGTCTTTTCGTATCTTTCCTTTGATACAGCCCCTTTACCGAAAAGACTCTCCGACCTTTTAACATCTATCTCGGCCTGTTTGAGATTCGCCTCCTGCAGTTCAAGATTAGCCCTGGCTGACTCAACACTGAATTTCGATTCGGAAAGCTGTTTTTTTGCAACTTCTATCTTCGTTAAAATTTCCGCAAGCTTTGATCTCTCCGCACTCAATCCAGCCTCGCCTTCTTTAACCCTGACATCATAATCAACATCGTCAATCTCAGCAAGTATATCCCCTTCTCTGACAGGCTGGTTATCACGCACCTGGATTGATTTGACAGTTCCGGGGACCTTTGAGGCTACAGTATATATGCTGCCGTCTATAAATGCATCGTCTGTTGTAATATGGGTAGCCTTGTAACCGAGATAAAAGTAAAGGATAACGGCTCCTATCACTGCGATCAATGAAAAAACAATTATTGCTATTTTTTTTCTTCTGTGATTGTTCGCAGCCTCTTTCGTCTCTTCCATATTATTTATACACCTCCAATAATTCTTTCCCTGTTGCGTATAATGCCGCCGCTTCCGCCTTTCTAAGGTCGTATATGGACCTGTGATAGTTTGTTTCTGCAACGGTCAGAAGTGAGACAGCGTCAAGAACATCCGTTGCTGTTCCGACACCCTCTTCATACTTTATCCTGTTTATACGGAGATTCTCCTCTGCCTGCTGAACGGCGTTCCCGGTAACCGCCACCCTCTCTCTCGCAGTCCTGATATCCAGCATATATTTTTCGACCTCGAGTTTTATCTCGTCGATAAGTTTATTTTTCTGTTCCAAAAGTTTCTCTTTCTGAAATTCCAGTTTCAGTATTTCTCCGCGTGTGCTTCCACCCCTGAACAGATTAATCCCCATACCAAGGGACAGAGACCAGTTCCCTTCGTGAACCTGATATCTGTTTTCCGTATAATCATAACTTCCCTTAAGAAATAATTTGGGAAAGTATTCGGATCTTTTTGCTGTCTCTTCCATATCAAGCGATCTCAGGGTCTCGTTGACTATCTGTACCTCAGCCCGGTCTTTTTCTGCGATCTCCCAGGCCTTTTCGAGGTCTATATCCGTTATATCCGCTGACAGACCGTTTATATCCATAATCTCAATTTCCGCAAGAAGAGGCCTCTGGAGAATATTATTCAGCCTTGATGCGTTGATTTTCCTCAGGCTTTTAGCTGTCAGTAATCTCTGTCTTGCATCCGATATTTTTACTTCAGCCTGAAGCAGGTCATTCTTTGTTATGACACCCTCATCATACAGGCTTTTTGCAACATGGAGGTGGGATTCAAGCCTCTCAACCTCTTTGTCGGCCACAGCCAGCATCTTTTCTGCTTCGAGCAGGTCAAGGTAGGCAAGAACAAAATCTATGGCAACAAGGTTTCTGAGTCTCTTTGTGTCAAGTTTTTTTGAATTTAAAATTGCCTTGCTCGCCCCGTATCTTGAGGCATTTCCCTTAAAATCAAAAAGCGTCTGTTGTATATTCAGGCTGTATGACAAAAAATTCCTCTCGGAAACCGGAACAGTCTGAGGTCCGAATACAGCAGCGGGCTGATGCGCAAGTGATGTCTGGCTCAGAAAAGCGTTAATTTCCGGCAGCATCTTTGATCTTGCAATCATGGCATCAGACTCTGATATCAGTTCCTCGCTTTCGGCTATTTTAATGATTCTGCTCCTTTCGGCGGCCAGTCTCAGACCTTCCGGCAATGTCAGAATCTCTGCATGCGCCTCTGAAAAACTGATCATTGCCAGTGAGAAAAACATAAAAACGACAAACAGCGTTTTCCCGGTTACTTCCATTGACACCCTTTTAATCCTTCTGCAAGCATCTTTCATTTCAGCGTCCCCTTGACAAATATACCGACAAATTCTCTGATTATAACATCATTTGGTGGATCTTCCTTTTTCAGTTCCAGTATCTCCTGTGCATTAAAATAAGAAAAGAACATGCCGAGGAACGCCTTGGCGCCCAGTTCGGGGACGAAATTCCTCAGTATCCCCCTTTGCTGCAACTCCATGAAATAGCCGGCCAGCGACCTGAATATTTCTCCGATAAAATTATGATAAATTCCCCTGACATTAGCAGGGTAACGGTGTATTTCTGCATGCATTATTTTTATCAATTCCCGCCTTTCATATAACCTCTCCATGAATTTTCCGGCTATCACATAAAGCGCTTCACTGTAATCCAGATTCAATATTTCAGGCATTAAGCCTTTCAAAGTCGGCAGAAAGGAATATCTGTTGATAATCTCCTTAAAAAGCCTTTCCTTGGAAGAAAAATGTCTGAACAGTGTAAGTTCGGCGACTCCGGCCTTCTTCGCTATCTCCTTTGTCGTAGCCCCGATATAACCCTTTTTTGAAAACAGGACAAGCCCTGCCTCCAATATTTTTTTCTCTGTGCCTTTTGCCTTCATTGCAATGTTAGTGTTTGCTTACATTATAATTCTGTCTGATAATTTGTCAATTATTATTATAGTTGAAAAAAATCCTTCATCCGGCAGGCATGGGCGATGAAAATGCCTTGCCCTGCAACACCCCCCTCTTTCCCCCCTTGATAAGGGGGGAATTGAAGGGGGGTAGAAGGGCCGTCCGGCTATCTTCCGAATTTCACGAAATGTTATGTCCGCATTTATATCAGATAATCACTCTGCGTTCTATCTGACAGGCCGGTATCCTCCCCGAACCCCCATTTTTGAAAAAACGATCTGCCAGACCTGCGCGCACCTGGCCCTGAATGTTCCGGCGGAGCTTAAAAGGTAGTATTTCCACATGCGGTAAAATCTTTCATCATAAATCGCCTTTAATTTATCCCAGTTCGCATCGAAATTCCTGAACCACGACATCAATGTATTATCATAATAACAGCCGAAATTGTGCCAGTCCTCGATTACAAACAACCTCTCGACAGAGGAGCTTATCTGTTTCATGGACGGAATAAGCGAGTTGGGGAATATATATTTACCGAACCATGGATCCGTCGAGATCTGGGAATCGTTACTCCCGATGGTCTGCAATAAAAAAAGGCCGCTGTCTCTCAGGCAACTATGGACTTTCTCCATATATGTCCTGAAATTTTTCAATCCAACATGTTCGAACATGCCTACCGAAACAACATGATCGAAACTTTCATCAATGTCCCTGTAGTCCTGGAATCTGATCTCAACATCAAGACCTTTGCATAATTTTCTGCCCAGTTCAACCTGTCTTTTTGACACCGTGATTCCTACTACCTTCACTTTATATTTTTCAGCTGCGTATTTCGCCAGGCTGCCCCAGCCGCATCCTATGTCGAGTATTTTATCGCCGGGCTTCAGGCGCATTTTCCTGCATATAAGGTCGAGTTTGGCCTCCTGCGCATCGTCGAGGTTATCGGCATCCTGCCAGTAGGCGCAGCTATACACCATTCTCCTGTCCAGCATGTTCTGAAAGAGTTCGTTTCCCAGATCATAATGCCTTTCACCTATCTGATACGCCCTCGGTCTGCCCGCTTGATTGAGGATCAAGGTCTGGATGCGACTAAGGAGCAATTTCCAGTTCTTTTTGACTTTTTCTTCCGGTTGGTGCGGCATTATCCTGCAAAAAAAATCGTCCAGACTCTCGCACTCCCACCAGCCGTCCATATAAGATTCTCCCAGACCGACACTCCCATCCCTTATGACACGCTGATAAAATCTCTCATTTTTGATCCGGATGTCACAAGGCTTGCCGCCGTTTATCTCAACTCCTGAAGAATGCAGGATTTCCTGAATAACCTCTCTGAATCTGTCAGATCCCATTTTCTTTAAAGCCGATTATGATTATGCGGAGATATTTATTTCATAATATCACTTTAACGGATTTTTGCAAGTCCGATTGAAGATTTGGCGGTTAGATCGAGTCTCGCCTGTCTCGGCATGACCCTTTATTATCATAGTTGTCTAAGTTGGCAACGTCCCCGACGTCCTTGAATCATAGATCATTGCCGAGGATCGCCCGGGCATATCTCCCGATATACTGCTCCTTCCTCCTATCATGCCCGATGAAAAGCTTAGACAATCAATCAACATCCAAAGACACGGTGAGGTGGGTCACTATATACCTGTTGCCCCCGATTGAGAGATTTTAAGCAATTGTCTTCCATGTGCCACAGCTATTATAATTATCAGATTTTGCTCTTCTTCGAATCTATAAATTACTCTATAGTTACCAACTAAGGTTTCACGGTATAATAGATGTGGAAATTCGGGTACAACGCGACCCATTAATGGAAAACTGACAAGATTTAAAGCAGCATTTTGAATATCTTCAACCTGTATTTGAGCGTATCGCTTCGAATCCTTTGCAATAAACTCATAAATACCATGTAAATCATTCAGGGAGCGTATAGTCCATTTTATTTTTCGAACCACTTAGAAGTCTCCTTGACGACTTCCTCGTGTGATACAAGCCTGCCCTCACGAACATCTTTCTCTGCGCTCTCAAGTTTTTGCCTTAGGTAAAGCCGGTATATTATTTCGTCGATATCTACTTCTTCTGGCAGGTCTTTTATTAATTCAAGAACTTCTTGTTTGGCTATGGTCATAACAACCTCCTTTCTTGTATTTAAATTATAACATAATAGTGCTCAGGAGTTGCCTCAAACATTATGTTATCTGTCTTTGCAGCAGTTTTTTTGGTTCTTCAGGCTTTTCTGTGGATAATACAAATAAAGATGGTTACGATTTGTCATTCCGGAATCCTTCCGACTATGTCATTGCACAAGTCCCTCATTGTTGGATTAGCCCGTCGAGACAGTTCTCGGGGACATCCTATAGCGCCTCCTGTCAAGGGGAAAAGACAATCCATAAAAATCAATAAGATTGTCGTTGGCCTTTTTTGAAAGCAAAGCGGCGCCTTTTCGTTCTTGCAAACGACTAAATAAATAAATGACGCTTTCTCTCATCTTTTAATAGCAAACCTGATGCCTTATCGTTACGTTTATCCGGCGTGCGAGTATGCCGCCTATCATCCCTTATCCAGATTTTCAAGTTCATGAGAGGCCCTGTATTGTCCCCAACGAGATCATTCGCCTCAACGTTGTAGAGGGTCTTTGGGGTCTGGGGTCAGGTCTTGTTTCTTGCAGAAATATCATATCCCCTTATTCACCATCCTGCTTACAGTAGAATAATGCATCCCAAGATAATCAGAAACATCCTTCCGGCTGTATCCATATCTCTCTACAGCCTCTCTTGCCTTTTTGGTTGTCTGTCTTCTCCCCCGTGCCACTTTGAACAGTTCCGAAAGGCCGGGTCTTCCAATGTACCTCTGGCTCTTTGGTATCTCCTTTATCTCTTCATAGCCTTTTACATAATTTATAAATTTCTCAACAAATTCATCTTCTCCAAGT
>JBFMDL010000053.1:0-20903 GCA_040753635.1 Nitrospirota bacterium
CCAACCTCCCTTTGCCAAAGGGAGGAATATACCCCTCTTTGGCAAAGTCGGAGACTCGACTCTACGAGAGGGGCAAGGGGAGATTTTCTGACAAAATGTCTATCCAATTTTGAGAACATTAGTATGTATATTTGAAATTATTTTGGACAGCAATGCAACTTCACACATTCATATATTATTATGGAAGTTGTCCGACAAAATCATCATGAAAACTTCCTCGAATAGGGAAATGATTTTCTCAAAAGGGAATCATTTAATCATGTTAGGCTTTTAAATCCGGCCTTATACATCTGGCATAATATCTGCATATGATTGATGGCATTTTCATGATATTAAGAGACAGGTCATTTCAGCAATATATTGCAGACTCGGCTTTCAGTACAATTTACAAATGAAAGGAGGTGTATAGAGTAATGAAGAAATTTTTAGCTATAATGCTTACCCTGATAATGGTTCTTTCATTAGCATTGACCATAGGATGCCAGAAGAAGGAGGAGGCTCCGAAGCCTGCTGAAGCTCCGGCTCCTGAACAGGCTCCGGCTCCAGCTCCGGCTCCTGAACAGGCTCCTGCCCCTCACGGCAAATAATCTGATAAAACCATTATACGGATACAAAAAGGGTCCGAAAGGACCCTTTCTTATTTTTTATACATTTTTATTTCTTTTTTGAAATTTTGAAAACAACCTTGACATAACATATATAAAGTTATAATATTTCCAAAGGGGAAAATCCTGAATACAGGCAATCTTACAAATGAAAGGAGGTGTATAGAGTAATGAAGAAATTTTTAGCTATAATGCTTACCCTGATAATGGTTCTCTCATTAGCATTGACCATAGGATGCCAGAAGAAGGAGGAGGCTCCGAAGCCTGCTGAAGCTCCGGCTCCTGAACAGGCTCCGGCTCCGGCTCCTGAACAGGCTCCAGCTCCGGCTCCTGAAAAACCTGCGGGCGCACCGACAGGTGGATATGGAGCACCGCCGGCACAGAAATAATTAAATCTTCATAACCTGAAGAAGCAGAAAGGGTCCATTGGGACCCTTTCTGCTGTCTTGAATAATTATCGTCTCTCAAAGCTTTATTCTGAACTCTTTTTCCAACGGTCCGAAGATAATCCTCTTCCTTAATATTTTAACTGTTATTTCATCGTCTTTTTTCTTGTCGAGAAGAAATATCTTGATATCGTCCACAGTTTCAATATTTACATCATCGATCTTCATAATAATGTCGTTCATCTGCAGACCTGCCTTCTCTGAAATGCTGTCGGGCGCAAAGCCTGTTATACTGACCTTTCCATCCTCTTCCTTAAGTTTAATCATGAGCTTAGGCGATTCCGGCGCAGGGATAGGCTGAGGGAACAAAACAAAATCTGCAATGTTCCTATCAATATCTTCGGTGTTCATTATAACCGCATATTCTTTGCCGTTGAGTCTGTAGGCCCGTTTAGGTATGCCTGAGCCAAACGCCATGTGTCCTCCGCCGGCAAGGACAATGACCTGATATCCGGGATTCTTCTGTATAAATTCATCGAGATTTTGAGCCATTGATTCATCCCAGATGACCTGCGCCTCATAAAAAAAGTCAAAATTCCTTTCTTCGGAACCTGAATGTTTTCCAAAAAATTCCCTGAGCCTTGCTCTGTATTCCCCGTCGGACAGGTCCAGGTAGCGGGGGACTTCATTACGCTCCTCGTTCGAAAGAGAGTGGATACCCTCCCTGGAAACCTTTGATACTACTTCCTTTCGTATGTTAAGCGCTATTACAGGGATTTTGAATTCCCTCGCATAGAGGATTATCTCCCTGTAGAGATTGTAGTCAAAGCCCCAGCGCTTGAAATATTCTGATTTTCTTAAGAATTCCTTTTCATCGATTGCACCGGCGATATAATCATCAAGCGCTTTCTGGAATGGCTTCTGGAACATCTCCATGCCGACAGCGATATTTTTATTCATTTTGTGCAATTCCCTTATTATTTCAAGCTGTGCCCGATGATGTTCGAACCTGTCATGAGCCTCACCGATGTATATTATCTTCTTGTTTCTGACTTTTTCGATAACCTCTGAGATACTAAGGGCGCCCGGGACTTGAACCCCGATAATATCATATACCAAGCTGTTTCTCATTCCCCGATCACTCTCATTGATTGTCTTCTCAACGCTTTTCCCGCCTTCGAAAGAAATGTTGCTGTATTTGCCGTAATGCTTCATCTTCCGGATATATTTCCCGATATCAGGCAATGATGTCCCGCCGATAATCGCTATAACGCCTTTATCGTTAAAAGGGTTTGCTTTTATGACCAGAGCAAACTCGTGAGATTGCAATTCCATTTTCCCGAACAGTCTCCTGACTGTATCATTTTCCACCCCCGGAATAATCAATGAAGATCCTTTGATGTCGTCGTATGTTATGTCTTTTTCCTTTTTTTCGGTAAAACCTTCCCTGTCAAGTTCCTGTGAAAGTGATGAATATTCTCCTTCAGTCCCTTCCGGGATCACAAAAATCCTGTTTTTGGCGCCAAGCAGTCCGGAGATGACCGGCGGCAACTCTTCTTTGGAAAGGTTTCTGAACAGATCATAATTATCATCCAGTACCAGTTCCAGTGGCCGGCTGACTGTTTCTATCTCAAGAGGGGTTATTTCCTTCTTCAGTTCGAAAATTTTTCTCACTTCCCCGTCTTCGGTTTTCAGCAATACAGGCAGGAGGATATTATAATTCTTTCCCTTCTGTAATATTTCGAAAGATACCAGCGCTTTTGAACCCGCATATTTCAAGGTTATATTCTGCACCGCAAGTTCCGGGATGCCTTTTTCTTCTATCCACTGGTCAAAGAACCAGTCCAGGTTTCTGCTTGATGCAAATTCAAACGCGTCTTTTATGTCGCTCCATGACGCAAACCTGAATCTGTTTTTCTCAATAAAGAAATTCAAAGCCTTATAAAATGTCTCTTCACCGACAAGATCTTTCAGCATATGGAACACAAATGCGGATTTTCCATAACCGACTGCTCCTGACACCCTGTCGGTTCTGTTCGTGAAGGATTGCAGAGAGAAATCATTTTCCGGCGTCACATAACTCTGATATGTTATCAACGTCTGTTTCCTGTAGTCCCAGCCCTTACCGTTAATTTCTTCATATCTGTGGTCTGCAAGATAGGTCGTCAGTCCCTCGGTCCAGTTGCCGCTCTTATAATCAGGGTAGACAAGGTTTCCGAACCACTGATGCAGAATCTCATGTCCCAGCGAGGTTTCAACAATAAACGGCAGCCTTACGACATCCTGTCCGAGCAAGGTGAATGTCGGCATCGCATATCCTGTAGGCAGGATGTTCTCGACTATCGAGAATCTGCTGAAAGGATAATTTCCGAACATCTTTTCATACATATCAATATATTTTTTTGTATACTCGATATATGTGTTTGCGAGGTCCTTATCCTCCGGAAGAAAATATGCATAGATATCTGTTTTATTATATGTGTCTTTTTCAATCAGATATCTGCCTGCTATAAGGCTGACCTTTTCCAGCGGATGCCCGAACCTGAAAATGAACTCCCTGCTCACATCGGTCTTCTCTTTCTTAACTATCTCTTCAGCTTCTGAGACAGCCTCGAATTCATCAGGCAGAACAGCTGTAAGTTTATAAATTGAAAGGCCTTCCGTAGCCGGATGCCAGCCGTATGTGAGCACAATACCTTCATTCCCGACCAGATTGCCTTTTATAACCCCGGGATTCGTTTCGGCCCAGCTTTGGGGCATTGACTTAAACTCCGCCTCGTATTCGATTATTAAAACATCATCTGCGGCAACCGGCCTGAAATCAAGCGAGGCGATACCCGGCTCTATGATAACAGCTCTGTCATTGATCGATACAGACAGTATCTTCAATCCGGAAATATCAACTCTTGCAACCTGCCCCCGGGGCAGCGAAATCCTTGATATCCCTCTTACTGTATGGGCTTCGAGATCAAATCTTGCAGTTATATTATTCAGCGGCATATTTTCTTCAGCGGAAGAGACAACAGGAAACAACAAAAAAATCAGCATTATATATTTCATCAATGAACTCATATACTATCTCCCATTAAATTTTTATTATTTATTGTACGATACACAATCTATTAACTCAAACTACTTTTAAATCTGGTGGACGGAGGTCTTCAGAAAATCATGAAGAAAACATTTTTTCTTGACATAAAATTTTTCCTGAATTATAGTCTAAACATGTTTTGCAATCCGCTTATGCCGAATAGGCTCCTTAATAAAACAGCATGGCATCTGAATGCCGTGGCTGGAGGGGGATTCTATTAGCTTTTAGCGGAAGATAAGCAGAAAAACTCAAAGGCCACGGAAACAAACTCCGTGGCCTTTTTATTTTTGGAGGTGCATTATGAAATGGGATGCAGGAATGTATGATGCCGCACACTCGCCGCAGACCGATGCGGGCAGAGAGCTTATTGCCATGTCCTGTGTGAAGGCCGATGACTCGATACTGGACATCGGCTGCGGCACAGGAACACTTACAATCGAACTTGCGCGTCTGGCGCACAAAGGGAAAGTCGTCGGAATAGATCCGTCCATCGAGATGCTTGAAATGGCAAGAGAAAAGACTCTGTCTGCAGGCAATATCGCCCTGATAAACATCCCTGCGCAGAAACTCGATTTTAAAGAGGAGTTCGACCTCGTATACTCCAATTCTGCACTCCAGTGGATAAAAGAGCAGGAGGATGTAATAGCACGCGCATATATGACATTGAGACCTAACGGGAGAGTTGCAATCCAGATGCCCGCAAAGGATTTCTGCTGGGAGCTGATGGAAAACATCAACAGTGCGATAGCCTTCCTCGGTCTTGAATCAAGATATAAAAAGATGGAATCGCCGTGGCGGTTTCCTTTAAAGGAGGAGTTTGCTGGCCTTATTAAAGACGCAGGGTTTGTAAACGTAAATGTCTTTTATAAGGACTATACGCTAATGTTCGATAACATAAACGATGTGCTTGAGTGGGGAGTCTCGGCAGCCTTAAGGCCGTTCCTTGCCATATTGCCGGAGAACAAACAGGAGCGCTTCAAATACGCATTTGCAATGGGCTTTGAGAACTACAGGAATGAAAAGGGCATAGAGTTTAGTTTTAGAAGGCTCTTTGCATTTGCAGAGAAGAAATAATGGAGGAAATCTATGCGCAAGTGGAAAAAAGAGAGCAAGGCTAAGGCAGTCATTATTGATTTGCTCAACACCTGTCATGTAGGCAGATTGGGAACTGTCGGCAAGGATGGCTACCCTATGGTGAAGCCATTGAATTTTGCTTATAATCCTCCAGAATCCCCTCACACCCCCCTTTGGAAAAGGGATAATCCCCCTAAGTCCCCCTTTAATAAAGGGGGATTAGAGGGGGATTTTCAAGGGGAGCAGGGGGGATTTGGAAAGATTTATTTTCATACGGCAAAGGAAGGGGAGAAGATTGAGGATATTAAAAGGGACAACAGGGTCTGCTTTGAGGTTGATTTACCTATTGCATATGTGAAAGGAACTGCGGCAGACCCTTGCAAGGCTGAATACCTTTATCGGAGCGTGATTATCAAGGGAAAGGCTTATATTGTTGAAGATAAGGATGAGAGGATATTCGGCCTTAAATGTCTGATGCAGAAATATCAACCCGAAGGCGGCTATGGTGATTTCCTTGAGGAAAAACTACAAATAACAGGCATTGTCAGGATAAATATTGAGGAGATGGTGGGCAAAGAAGACCTCGGCAAAGATAAGTTGAAAGAAACAACATTAAAGGCATTGGAGAAAAAAGTGCAGTTGCCGATAGTTCTTGAATAGGAGTTAATCCAGTTATCGCGGTGGGGTTAGGAGTGATGCTTGCAGGGGAGAGGATTACAACAGTGGGAATTACCGCAATGCTGATAATAATTGCAGGCGTGGTGCTGGTGATGTTTGGGCAGAAGCAGATTTAAAATTGTCAATCAATATCTATCGAACTAATTGAAGAGTAAAACCCATATGTGATCATGCGGCTCAATATTTCATTTGCCTTTTCCCGGTCAATGATCCTTTTCTTTACAGCCTTTATCAGGATGCCTGCGCTTCCGGTCAGCTTCACGGCAAGAAGTGCTGCCTCTTTTCTTGCTGTTTTATCGTCACAGGCAAAAACGAATCCCCTTACCTTTGCCACTGCAATGCTTGAAGCCTCGCCGAAACCGAGGGATACAGAGAGTGTCTCAAAGAGGGCCTTTTCTTCCATGCTGTCCAGTGTTATCTCCCTGACCCATCCGTCCCTGATCGCATCTTTTATAGCTGAAAGTTCTCTGTAACCTTTCAGGATTCCCTTAAGATTTTCTGCGGCAACAAAATCCGTTATATACGACCTTCGGGCATAAAGCTTTTTAATAATGAATAGAGAATCCGATAAAGCAAAGTTGCTCAACACGCAGTTGTCAAAAATAATTTCAGGCATTCACAACATCCTTATAAACATCTTCCCTCTCCTGTGTTTTGAGCGGAATGCCCTGCTCCTTCAGATACAGTCTTAAACTTACAATGTCAACTCCGAGAATCTCCGAAAGCTTGCCAATGCTGATAAAACCTTCCTTATAAGCCTCAAGCGCTATCTGTCTTGCATGCTCTATTCTGTTCTTCTTTTTGTATGTAGCGTCCAGCGCCCCTCTAACAAGCTCTCCGAGGGTCTTTCCCTCTTTTTTTGCAAAGGCCTTTAATGTTTTGTGCTGGTCATCGGTAAGCATGATATTTGTCCTTTTCATTTTTCGCACCTCTTTCTATATGTGTAGCATTATGTGTATAATATCACTGTTTTTATGAATAATCAATATCCGAAAAAAAGTGATTATCTTGATATAGACCGCATTGCATTCTTTGGCAGGACATATGCCGAATATATGGATATGTTTAACTTTGATGAGTCTCTGCTAAGGCAAGGCCCCATACTTGACTGTCCTGCCGGCGCGTCATCCTTTGCGGCAGAGGCACATCAAAAGGGCATTGATGTTACAGCATGTGATATTTTGTATGACCTGACTGCTGATAAACTTATGGAGAAAGGCAAGAAGGACATCAAGCATGTTTTTGAAAAATTTGATGAGGTAAATTATCTTTATGTCTGGAAATATTACAAAAATAAAGATGAGGTTATGGCATTGAGAAGCAGGGCTTTAGAAATATTTGCAGATGATTTCCCCGTCGGCTTAAAAGAAAGGCGTTATGTTCAGGCAGAGATGCCGTATCTACCTTTTTCCGGCAGGACATTTTCGCTTGTGCTTTCAAGTAATTTTTTATTTCTGTATGGCGACAGACTGGATTTCAACTTTCATGTAGCATGTATAAAAGAACTCCTAAGAGTATGTTCAGGAGAAGTAAGGATATTCCCGCTCATCGGCCTTGATGCAAAGCCTTATCCATATTTAAATGAAATATTGTCATTCCTTGGTGCTGATGGTATAAAAGTAGAGATAGTGGAAGCGCCTTTTGAGTTTCAGAAAGGGGCTAATCAGATGATCAGACTGAAGGTTATATAGATATATAAGTAGATATCAAATTAGCTTTGAAATGATATCAAGATTGGCGTAAAATAATTACAAGAGGAGGTGACAATGTCCAGAACCGTTATTGACATAGAGAACGATGTTTTGAAAAAGGCACAGAGGCTTACCGGCATCCAGAAGAAGGTTGATATAGTGAATTATGCCCTCAGAAAACTTGTGGAGCAGAAAGAGATAGAAAAGATACTTGAGCTCAAAGGAAAGGTTAAATGGGAAGGGAACCTTGAAAAAATGAGGGCTGATAGAAGTGGTCCTCGTTGACACATCCATCTGGATAGATTTCTTCCAGAATAATGACTCCATTCATGCCCAAACCCTTGATGGTCTGATAAGAGACAATAACCGGGCTGTTATCTGTGGAGTTGTCTTGCAGGAAATACTCCAGGGGATAAAAGACAATAACAGCTATGAGCTTACTAAAGAAAGACTATCCAGATTGCCGTTTCTTGATGCGAATAAGGAAACTTATATTTATGCTTCTTCCTTGTATAGGACTCTAAGGCGCAAAGGAATTACGGTTCCATCGGTTGATACAACGATAGCAGCAATCGCAGTATTAAACAGGATTCCGCTTTTTACAAAGGATGCACATTTTAAGATAATAACAAGATATTCGGAAATGAAGCTATTTTAAGCGAAAAACACCATGGATAAAAATTCTTCCCTCACCGGTGACCATGCGTCTACTTCCTTGCACGGTTTATTATAAAATGCATCGGTTAAAATAGGGTCAAGAAATAAAAATTAGGAGAGGGAGATGGCTGCTGCTGGCAGACGATATGACATTGATTGGCTGCAGGTGCTGGCAATGTCCACCATCTTCTTCTTTCATTGCGCAAGATTTTTTGACGAGGGAGACTGGCATGTAAAGAATAACCATCTGTATTTCGGGATGAGTGCCTTCGTGGGTGTCGTTAGCCAGTGGATCATGCCGCTTTTCTTTATACTTTCGGCTATAAGTACATATTATGCTCTTGACCGCCGGACCGACCTGCAGTATCTCAATGAAAGATTCTCACGGCTCGCCATTCCGCTCCTCTTCGGTATCATTGCCATCATACCTCCCCAGGTCTACATTGAACGGGTAAACCATTCGCAGTTCTCAGGCTCGTTTATTGAGTTCTTCCCTCATTACTTCGAGGGTCTCTATGGATTCGGTGGCAACTTTGCATGGATGGGCCTTCACCTATGGTATCTCGAAGTCCTCTTCCTTTTCTCACTGCTGACATTACCCCTCTTTCGCTATCTGAGAAATGAAAAGGGCCAGGGCTTTGTTTCTTGGACTACTGGCTTCCTCAAAGCACCGGGGGCCATCTTCTTGCTTGCAGTTCCGGTCGTTGTTATGGAGATATTCGTGAACCTCGATCCGGAGGTCATTGGCCGTAGGGATTTCGGAGGTTGGAGTCCTCTGACATACCTTGTCTTTTTCATTCTGGGTTACTTGATTGCCTGTGACGTGAGGTTTCAGGTGAGCATTGAAAGGCAGAGGGTAATTTCGTTGGTTATGGGAGTAATCTCAACGACAGTAGGATTTTCCCTGCTTGAGTCAGGGTACTCATCGCGCACATCCTTCTTTGCTTTATTGCGTGGCTTCAATTCCTGGTTCTGGCTGATGGCAATCCTCGGCTTCGGAGGAAGATATCTCGGTTTTACAAACAGGATGCTTAAGTACTCCAATAAGGCGATACTGCCTTTTTATATCCTCCATCAAACAATAATAGTAATAATTGGTTATACTATCGCAGACTGGAATACCGGCTTGATCGTTAAATATGCAGTCCTCAGTATAACATCGTTCGTTGTGATAGTAACCTTGTATGACATGCTGGTCAGGCGTGTTCACATTTTGCGGTTTTTGTTCGGGATAAAGTATTAAATTTGATATTCCCTGATGAAATATTGTCATCTCTTGATTCTGATAGTATAAAGGTGGAAATAGTGCAGGCGCCCTTTGAGTTCCAGAAAGGGGCAAGCAAACTGACTAAACTGAGTCGTTAATTCACATTGACAGGAATTTCTATTTTATGTAAAATCTGATTATCATATTTTTACAAAAAGGAGAAAGTATGGAGAAAACGATTAGCGCAACAGAGGCTGTAAGAAAATTTTCAGAGATATTAAATTCCATAAAATACAAAGGCAATCACTATACAATCGTGAGGGGCGGAAAACCAATAGCCTCTATCCACCCTGTAGAAAGACCTATAAAAGAGAGAACTTTAGGAGAGTTGAGAGACCTAATAAAAAAACTTCCTCATTTAGGCGATGAAATCGAAAAATTTGAAATGGATTTAAAAGAGATTATAAAACACCAGCCATCTATGCCAAAGGAGAACCGATGGGAGTAATATTTGATACCAGTGTTCTCATTGCCATAGAGCGGGGTTCTCAGAATGTTGAAAGGCTCATAAATGGAAGAGAGGACGAGCCTTTTGGCATAAGCGTGATTGCAGTCTCCGAACTTTTACACGGTGTCCATAGAGCGGATTCTGAAAAGAGGAGGCTTAGAAGAGAGGCATTTGTCGAAAGGGTTATAGAGATATTCCCAATATACCCCTTTGATTTGGGCGCTGCAAGAATTTATGCGAGGGTGTGGTCAAGCCTGGCTAAAAAAGGAATCAACATCGGAGCACATGACCTCATGATAGCTTCCACTGCTATCTCACTTGGCTTTTCGGTTGTCACATCTGACATGAGGGATTACGGGAAGATTAAAGGACTAAAAGTGGAACAATTTGCCTGAGCATGGAGGCAACAATGAACTTCTTCAGAGAATCGGATTTAAAGGCAAAACAAGTGCTTGAGGGCATCACGCTCAGGGCTGTTTCAGGCGATAAGACGATGATGACATTCTTTGAGTTTAAACCTAATGCTGTAATCCCATCACATAAACATCCTCATGAGCAGATAACATATGTTATCGAAGGAGAGATGGAGTTTACCGTTAAAGGTAAGACGAGGATTTTAAAGGCTGGGGATGGAGTTGTGATTTATTCTAATCAGGAACACAGCGCAAAGGTCTTGGACAAGCCAGCAAAGGCAGTGGATGCATGGTATCCGATAAGGGAGGATTACAGATAATCTCAGTTATTTTATTTCAACTTCTCTCCCCAGTCCTTCATGCTTATAATAATCGCAGCAAGGCTCTGTCCTCTTTTGGTCAGAGAATATTCAACCCTCGGCGGGACCTCGGGATAAATCTTTCTGATGGCTATTCCCTCTTTTTCAAGGGACTTCAGGCGTTCCGATAGAGTTTTCGGGCTGACTCCATCGAGGGATTTTCTCAGTTCACCGAATCTCTTCTTGCCGTCAAGAAGGTCTCTGATAATTAAAATAGTCCATTTGCTGCCGATGATCTTCAGGGTTTTTACCACCGAACATTCCTTACCGCTGCAGGTTTTATAAGCCATGTTCCCCTCCAATAGTATCATGTCCCATACTGTCATTCCGATCCCTTCGCTTCTGTCATTCCGAGCGTAGCGAGGAATCTTTCCGCTCAGGATAAACTCCGCGAGGAATCTCGTCTTAAGATTGCTTCGGAACTTCATCCCTCGCAATGACACCGCAGGTAACAACAGTTTACTTTTTGAAACTGTATAACCTAAATGTAACTACTTGACAAAGTATACCGATGCTGATATTGTTTGTCAATATTCAATATTATTAATGGTTTCATAATAGAACTGACGTGGATTAGAAAATCTCCCCTCACCCCTCTCGTAGAGTCGAGTCTCCGACTTTACTAAAGAGGGGTATTATCCCTCCCTTTGGAAAAGGGAGGTTAGGAGGGATTTTATGAATATGTCGTTACAATTATAAGACCGTTAATAACTTTAAAAAGGAGGCAAAAGTCATGAGCCTGTTTGTGGTAGATAGCGAGAAGTGCAAGCGTGATGGCATCTGCGTAGCAGAGTGTCCTATAGGACTGATCGAATTGAAGGACAAAAAAACTGTCCCCATGCCTATTGACGGGGCTGATGAGATGTGCATGAACTGCGGCCACTGCGTAGCAGTCTGCCCGCACGGAGCCATGTCTCTTGCGACCATGAGATCAGATGAGTGCATACCTGTGCAGAAGGATTTCCTCCCCGGCCCGGAACAAATTGAGCATTTAATGCGGTCTCGCAGGTCCATTCGCACTTATGAGGATAGGGCTGTGGAGCGTGAGGTTCTCACCAAACTGATAGATGTCGCCCGATATGCCCCCACCGCCATCAACACTCAATTAGTCAGGTGGCTGGTCATAAACAATAAGGATGGGATCAGGCGGTTGGCTGGAATTATTATCGACTGGTTGAGGCACTTGATTAAAGAACAGTCCCCAATGGCAGGCAGGTATCGTTTGGACCGCGTTGTGGCCGCCTGGGAGTCGGGAGATGACAGGGTCTGCCGCAGTGCGCCTGCCCTCATTGTTACCCATGCTCCAAAAGACTATCCTGCTGCCGCAACCGACTGCGCCATAGCACTTACATACTTTGAACTGGCTGCCTCGGCCTTTGGCATGGGCGCCTGCTGGGCTGGATTCGTTCATTCAGCCGCAAACCAGTGGCCGCCATTGCAGCAGGCCCTCGGACTGCCCGAAGAAGATACATGTTTAGCGATGATGGTCGGCTATCCAAAATATAAATACCACCGGATTCCACAGCGTAACGGGGCCATGATTGAGTGGCGGTAATATTAAAAGGAGACCTTATGCAGCCAGAGCAAACACCTATTCACCATCACGGCTCCGCCGACGAGCCTGAACTCCTTGCTCGTTATCAATCGGCTGTTAAAGGTGTAAAATAATTTAAAAAAGGAATAAGCTAAGAGCGGATGCATTCAGCACCTTAATTTAGATAGAGGTATGAAATATGGAGAGGCACAGTAGCATCAAATGGCTGGCAGTATTTGTTTTTATAATTTATGCCGTATTATGCGGAAATGTATTTGCTGCAGAGAAGCTGACAAAGATAGCAGACGATGTGTACTCATATGTTGACACAAAAGGCAGCACTCCCCAAAACAGCTATGGCGCAAATGCAGGGATTATTATCGGCAGGGACGGAATTGTTGTTGTGGATACCCTCATATCGTCAAAAGAAGCAAAGAGATTTATCAAGGATATAAGGGCAATCTCCAAGAAACCGATTAAATATGTTATCAATACCCACTATCACCTTGACCACACATTCGGCAATTCGGAATTTGCAAGGCTTGGAGCAGTAATCATCTCTCACATTAATGACAGTAAAAATCTGAAGGCTCATGGTGAAACAGCCCTGAAGAATGCAAAAAACTATGGCCTTAGCGAAGAGGATATGCAAGAGACGAAGATCGCGTATCCTTCTCTGGCCTTTACTGACAGGATGGACATAGATCCGGGAGATCAGAAGATTGAGCTGATTTACATCAGGCCGTCGCATACCGACGGAAGCATTCTGGTCTATCTGCCTGAAAAGAAGATATTGTTCGCCGGAGACATTTTGTTTACAAATTACCATCCTTTCCTTGGAGAAGGAAACATTGAAGAATGGGTTAAGGCGCTTGATTACATTATGACAATGGATGTCGAGAAGATCATTCCGGGACACGGGCCGCTTTCAACCAAAAAGGATATTGAGGATATGAAAAATTATCTCATCGCCTTTGATAAAAAGGCCAAAGAACTTGCGGCCACGTCAAATGATGCTGAATACATTGCCTCTGAAATCAAAAAGTCGCTGCCGCAAAGACCTGAAGGCAATGACCTTATCCGGTGGAATATTCAGATGAAGTATATGAAAAAATAAAACTATAAAATGACGGATAGTAATGCTGCGGCTGCAGAGGCGACAACAGTTCCGGCTGTTGTTGATAGAATCCGCGGGTTTTGCGGATTAACCGGTTCGTAGAAAACCTGGAAATGTTATAATCCAAAATGCGTTTTATAGCCGACCTTCATATCCATTCCAAATATTCGAGGGCGACAAGCAGGGACATGTCGCCTGAAAGCTTATGGAAATGGGCTCAGTTGAAGGGGATCACCGTAATAGGCACAGGGGATTTTACCCATCCGGAATGGATCAAGGAACTTAAGGAAAAAACAGAGCCTGCCGGGAGAGGGGTATTCACAATTAAAGATACTTTCAGGGGAAATGACATCCCTGAATCCTGCAAAGCAGACGTATACTTTCTTCTCACCGCCGAGATAAGCTGCATTTACAGCAAAAACGGGAAGACCCGGAAGATACATTCCATTATCTTCGCGCCTGATTTCTCTGATGTCGCAAAGATAAATATAGCATTATCAAAAATAGGCAACCTCAAGGCGGACGGCAGGCCTATTCTGGGACTCGATGCCAGGGAGCTTCTCAGGATAATTCTCGATGCGTCTCCTGAAGCAGTTCTTGTTCCTGCCCATGCCTGGACTCCGCATTTTTCTGTATTTGGCGCGGTTTCAGGATTTGATTCCATTGAAGAATGTTTCGAAGACCTGACCCCTCATATTTTCGCAATCGAGACCGGGCTTTCTTCCGACCCCAGGATGAACTGGAGGCTTTCCGCACTCGACACAATAACCCTCATATCCAATTCAGATGCCCATTCTCCAGGAAAGATCGGGCGCGAGGCGAATATATTCGATACTGAAATAGCATATAATCCAATCATCGAAGCCCTGAAGCACAGGAGAGGCTTTCTCGGGACAATAGAGTTCTTTCCCGAGGAGGGTAAATATCATTACGACGGACACAGGTCCTGTGAAATCAGTCTCTCCCCAAAGGAGACGATTAAACACAATTATCTATGCCCTGTTTGCGGGAGGAAGATAACTGTGGGAGTTATGCACAGGGTCGAAAAGCTCGCTGACAGAGAAGACGGGTTTAAACCGCCGGCAGCTCCAGGGTATTTTTCCGCCATTCCCCTGCCGGAGATTATTGCTGAAACCCTTAAACTCGGTGTCAACAGCAAGGCTGTTAATAATGAATATTTCAGGCTTCTTGGAAGACTCGGCAATGAATGCAGGATACTTATTGATACGCCGCCCGATGATATTGAAAAAGCCGGCTCACCTCTTCTAAGGGAAGCAATATCGAGGATGCGGTCAGGAGATGTGAACATTGTGCCAGGGTTTGACGGTGAATACGGGAAAATAAAAATCTTTGAGCATATGGAAAGGAAAAAGATTAAAGGCCAATCGATGCTTTTTTAATAAATTACCCATCTCTCTGCGTATCTCATGCCGGCTTCTTCTCAAAAGCACCTTCTGTTACCTTGCATCGCAAGACTTCTGAATCGTCCGTGCCTTACTGCCGGCAACGTTCAGACAAATTTTATTCATACAGTATTTCAGCAGGCAAAATTTTTATTGACAAGTCTTCTTGATTAGGGTAATTATAATAGTCAATAAGTTTCTAAGTTTCTAATTTATGGGGAGGTTAAAATGAAAAAAGTAGTTGTCCTGGCTGTTTTTTTGTTGCTTTTCGGTCACCTTTCAGCAGCCAACGCAGAAAATTTCGGGATGTATGTAAAGGTTGCTGAAAATGTTGAAGGCTCATTTGAGAATGCAGTAAAAAACATCGAAGATGCACTGAATAAGAACGGTTGGCAGATACTGGCTTCATACAAAGCCTCGGTTCCCGATGGGTGCGGGTTCAGGGCGCATAATATTGTTGCTCATTCTTCAAAGTACGCCGCGCAGATAGCATCCAATGGTTCAAGTGCGTCATTTGCCCTGCCTCTGAGAATAAGCATCTTCGAAAACGAGAAGGGAATAAATACAGCATTTGTAAATCCTGCTTCATTAAACAGAACCGTTCTCGGTGATAAGGTTGCAAGGGAAGCTTCAATAAGCACAATGAACAAACTATCCGAGATTCTGGCTTCGGCTGCAAAAGGCAAAATTGTCAATGCGCAGATCGGGGAGGTTAGAAGCAGCGGCAGGGTCGGAGGAATGGGCGGAGGGAATTTTAACGACAAGATAGTCGAAATTTACAAAAAGAAAGACTCCGGCAATACATTTCAGGAAATAGCGCAGAAGGTCAAAGACGGAATACTTTCAGCCAAAAAAGGCTGGAAATTAATATATTCTCTGGATTTAAATGAAAGCTCTGTAATTATTTACGGCGTAAACAAGGCAGAGATGGAATCAAGGGCATATAAGATCGCAGGCGAAAAAAGAGAATCAAAAAATAATCGTTGTCCCGGCATTGACCATGTTTCTGCCTTCCCTATAGAAGTCATTATTTATAAAGAAAGCGGAATGGTTAAGGTTGTCACGCTTGATGAGATGTACAGGATGAAGGTGTATTTCGAAGACGCCGGCATGTGGGCATTCATGAAAAACATGAAGATGCCCGGGGAAATCAAGGGCGAGATAGTCGAAATCAGCAGTTCTCTATTAAAAAATTAACTGAAACGTTGCATAAAAGGAAGGCAGATGCGCTGTAAAAGTTCTGCAAATCAAACTGAAAAAGCGTCTGTTTTATAAAATCTTTAAATCAGGGGCATGGCAGCCTTCAAGGTCTTCGGAATTCAGCAGCCATGCCTCTGATAAATTCATGTTCCGGTAAGGATATCAATCCAACATAGAAGATCACCTGCGCCTATCGATTCCTGCATACTAATGTTCTCAAAATTGGATAGACATTTTGTCAGAAAATCTCCCCTTGCCCCTCTCGTAGAGTCGAGTCTCCGACTTTGCCAAAGAGGGGTATATTCCTCCCTTTGGCAAAGGGAGGTTGGGAGGGATTTTATTGAAATTATGTGCGTTCTATTATGAGAACCTTAATAACTAATGACCTATGTAATTTTTTCTTCATCTGTCACTCCCGCTTGTCGGGAGTCCTTCTGGAGAAAGATTCTTGATGCGAGTTTTCGCTGAGAGTCGCTACGTCCGGGCGAGCCGGACAAAAAAGGACATTACTTTTACATCTTTCAATAAAACACGGGGAACACGCTTCTGTCCATTCAATCAGACACCAGATCGGCTTCGATATCAAGGCTAATCCGCACCTCTTTGCCCACCATAAAGCCGCCGTTTTCCATGGGCTGATTCCATGTTATGCCGAAGTCCTCACGGTTTATGGTGAGCGCCGCAGAAAAACCCATGCTCGTTTCGCCAAAAGGGCTTTTCACAGGTCCTGTAAATTCTACCTCCATGCTGACCGGATGTGTCACCCCATGAATCGTAAGGTCGCCTGAAACCCTGCATCTGCTGTCTCCGGTCTTTTCTATCTTTGTGCTTCTGAATTTGATATCCGGATATCCGGATGCGTCAAAGAAATCAGGGCTGCGCAGATGGTCATCGCGCTTACTGACTCCGCTCACAAGACTGGCCACATCTATAGCAACCTCTACTGTTGATTTCTCAATATCTTCAGGAGCAAAATCTATTGCGCCGGTAATTTTATTGAACTGTCCGCGCACATTGGCTATCATCATATGCCTGATAGCAAACGCAGCGGTGGAATGATCAGGATCAATGCTCCATTTTGACATGCTTGACTCCTCCTTATATGTCTTTAAGGTTACTGAAAATATACACATCAGTCATGTCGTACTCGATCCGGCATCAGAGTCTTCCCGTGTTCCGGCTTCCGCAGGAATCGACATGAGACTTATCTCACAAAGGCGAACGTAAATATCATGCCTGTGAATGGCTAAACAATAAAACACTGGGGGTCTTCGGCA
Source organism: Nitrospirota bacterium (assembly GCA_040753635.1). Taxonomy (GTDB): domain Bacteria; phylum Nitrospirota; class Thermodesulfovibrionia; order Thermodesulfovibrionales; family UBA6898; genus JBFMDL01. The sequence goes on from JBFMDL010000053.1 coordinate 17,201, forward strand.
AGGAAATCATCTTCTCCCATTGCCCTCGAATATGCATAGGCTATTGCCCTGCACCCCCTGCAGTTTGCCCACCTTTTACAGTCTCTGCATTTCCCTTTATATCTGCTCTTCGCCCTTAATGATCCCAATATCTCTGATGTTGCCCATATCTCCCTTAAGGAATCCTTTCTTATATTGCCTATAGCAATATTCATCCTCCTGCATGGCATAAGAGTCCCGTCAGAAAGGATGGTAATCCCTGAAATCCCTGCTGCGCAGCCTCCTAACGGAATACTGCCGTTATGATTGGGCTCGACCTTTTCAGATAACTGCGATGCAACCGGGTCTCCTGTTACAATTTCCAGACCGTTTGTCTTTATTGAGAATAGTTCTTCATATAGATTTTTTACACCCTCCGGGCTTAACATCGAACTTAACATTGTCTCACCCCTTCCAGAAGGAACCAGCCTCGAAAACCCGAGCCTCTGAACACCGAGTTCTGAAGAAAGACCTATCAAGTCCGTAAGGCAGCCTGAATTCAACTCCGACAGTGTAACATTCAATGTAACTTTCATACCCTCGTCAAGGAGATTCCTTATCCCCCTGACTGAAGATGTAAAACTGCCCTTGCCCCTTATAGATTCATGTATCTCTTCCGGCCCTTCCATACTCACCTGAACACCTTTAACACCAAAGCCGGAGAGGTCCCTGGCCTTGCTACTGTCAATTATCGTCCCGTTTGTGAGTAAATATATATCAAATCCTTTATCACTTATCGCTGCAAGGATTTCGTAAAGGTCTTTCCGTAAAAAAGGTTCTCCACCTGTAATATTAAAACTCATGGAAAAATCAATATCATATGCCTCTTTCCATTCCGCTATCGTCTCTGATATTTCACTAACGGCTTCTTTAATTTCCGGAAAAGACATCTCATCCGCTTTTCTTCCTGTTTGGTAGCAATGTTTGCAATTCAGATTGCATCTTTCCGTAAGATGCCACTGTATAAAGAAATCAAAGGCATGATTTATCGGCACAATATTACCTCTCTATAGTTTCTGAAACATATATGAACCTTACAGTTGCATGAATAACGCACTCATGGTTATGCCGGCGTTCACGTAGATCACAATCAAATTCTGCCGCTTTTATGGACTTTTTCAGCATGTCCGCCTCGTTCCTTCTGCAACATTAGGGTGAATATCCATGAAAAAATTCAACGGATATGGCAGGATCATTTTTCTTGATTCGATAATCCCGCCACATCTGTTTTTTTATTGCCTGACCGGCAACCTCAACTCTTTCAGCCCTTTCATTTGCGGCATACCTTGCCGGGATTTACATTGGCAATTTTCCTGATCTCATACCAGTAGGCAGCCTCTTTCATAAGAACCTTTTTACTTAAAGGCTTTCTCATCCCGCCTCACCTCCTTCCCCTGGATATATTTCAATCATAACAGCTTAAGATCGTTTGTCAAATTTCATTAAGGAGATGGCAGGATGCCGGCACCCTGTAAAATTAATCCATAAATGTCTCATGTTCTAATCATCACCTATGTTTCGTCCGGATATAGCATTCGCATAGGCAAAAATAATTCTATTATCGCCGGAAGATTCTTCATAAAAAATAACCTGCATCATTGCCGTCCAAAAAATTTCAAATATACATAAGAAGGCGGGATGTCGAGGAAACAGAATAACGACACCCTGAAAATCAATCCACAAACAATTACAAAATAACACAAATACAGGGTTATCGTTAATACGTTTATTTAACAAAGTCGAGGGCTGACATTTAATAATCATGTCGATTTATTCTGTTTCCGGGGCATTCCGCCTTCTGTAAAGTCTTATTTTGGACAAATATGAACCTGCATACTATATAATTATACAATTAATTACTTTGACAGTTTCTATAGAGTTCTTGATGGACGAAGAAAGACTTTCTGATAAAAATGAATTTACATGAAACAATTTTAAGCGGTCTCAACGAATCGCAGAGAGAAGCAGTAACATCCACCGAAGGTCATATGCTGGTTGTTGCCGGTCCCGGCACAGGAAAGACACTGACTATTGCGAGCAGGATCGCCTATCTCGTGAATAACGGTGTAAGTCCCGGGAGAATACTCGCGGTAACATTCACGAACCGGGCTGCAAGGGAGATGAGGGAAAGGCTCGAAATCCTTTTAGGATGTAATATAAAAGGTATTTTGATAGTGACATTTCATGTCCTCGGACTCAGGCTTCTGATGGATACAGGCACGGATGATTTTGTTATCTGCACAAGGGATGATCAGATCGAGATCCTGAAAAAACTGGTTAAGGATTCCGGCATAAGGCCCCGGCAGGCTGCTGAAAGGATATCCCGCATCAAGAGTTTCATAGAAGAAGCAGACGAAAATATAGACGTTATTTTCAAATCTTACCAGTCTGTGCTTATGAAAAATTCTGCGCTCGATTTCGATGACCTTATACTTAAGCCCGTTGAAATGCTCGGCAGAAATGATATGGCTTCGATGTACAGGGAGAGATTCAGGCATATCATGGTCGACGAATACCAGGACATTAACCCTGCACAATTTAAATTGATAAAACTCATCGCAGGCGATAAAGGCAGTATTTGTGCGGTTGGCGATTCTGACCAGGCGGTCTACGCCTTCAGGGGCGCTGATTTAAGGAATTTTCTTAATTTTGAAGAAGATTTCAAAGATGCAAAGAGGGTCATTCTTTGCGAGAATTACCGTTCAAACGGAATGATTGTCAGCGCCTCAAATGAGCTGATAAAAAACAACCGGGACAGGATTGCCAAAAATATCAGAGCCGTCAGGGGAAAAGGCAGAAAAGTAACTGTCATCTCCTCACCGGATGAGAAGACAGAAGGAGAGGTCATTGTCAGTGAGATTGAGAAAAGGATCGGCGGCACGAGCCATTATCAACTTATGCATTCGGACCACGCGGGCCTGGATTCTGACTGCGCTTACAGCTTTTCGGATTTTGCGGTTATCTTCAGGACAAACGCACAGGCAAAGGCAATTGAGGAGGTTTTCATATCATCTGGGATACCATATCAGATAGTCGGTGGCAAGAACTCAATACAGTCAAAAGAGGTCGAGAACACGCTTGCGTACCTTCATGATATCATAAGTCCGGCTGACATCCGCCATAACGACCGGGATGCTTCAGCAGAAGCCGCGCTGCTTTCTCCCGCTGATTTTTTCGATCCAAGGGCAGAGGCCGTCTCCTTAATGACCATGCACATGGCAAAGGGGCTCGAGTTCAGGGTCGTCTTCATTGCAGGCGTCGAGGAAGGCCTTGTCCCATATACAATTAATAAAGACAACACGGATATCGGCGAAGAGCGAAGACTTTTTTATGTGGGAATGACAAGGGCAAAGGATGAGCTGTTCCTCATCCATGCGAGGAAAAGGTTCCTGTACGGTCAAAGACTTGTCCGGTCACCATCTCTTTTCTTAAAAGAAATCCCCGAAGAACTAATCGAAAAAAGGATAATACCTGATAAGGTTAAAAAGCAGAAAAAAGATGAGCAGATAGGATTATTTTAGCAGGCTGCTGAAAAAGTCTCTTTTTGTCATTTCGAGCGAAACGAGAAATCTTAAGAGCCGTTATGATCCAATAAGTTTTAAGATTCCTCGTCGCCTTCGGCTCCTCGGAATGACACAAAAACTTAGTTTTTCAGCAACCTGTTAGAGTATAAAATAATAATTCT
>JBFMDL010000054.1:0-20848 GCA_040753635.1 Nitrospirota bacterium
AAAATAACACAAATACAGAGTTATCGTTAATACGTTTATTTAACAAAGTCGAGGTCTGACATTTAATAATCATGTCGATTTATTCTGTTTTCGAGGCATTCCGCCTTCTGTAAAGTTTTATTTTGGAGAAGTATTACTATACTTAATTTCTTATCATTTTTATCTGTGTTATAATTAAATAGTTTAAATCTATTACAGAGGTATCTGATGCCAGAAATGATTAAAAAAGCTATATTCCCGGCTGCGGGCCTTGGCACAAGGTTCCTTCCCGCTACGAAGGCTTCTCCAAAGGAGATGATGCCTATTGTTGATAAACCGATGATCCAGTACGGCGTAGAAGAGGCTCTTTCCTGCAGTATACATGAATTTGTGATAATAACCGGCAAACATAAACGCAGCATAGAAGACCATTTCGATTATGCCTTTGAACTTGAAGACAAACTGAAGAAAAGCGGGAAAGAAAAACTTCTCGATGAGATAAACAGGCTGAATAATTTTAACATAGCATATATCAGACAGGGTTATGCATTAGGGCTCGGTCACGCTATATTATGCGCAAAACCGTTTGTGAAGGAAGAACCCTTTGCCGTTATTCTGAGTGACGACATCATACCCCCTGAAGAAACCCTGCTTAATGATATGATCAAACTGTACAACAAACTTAATGCCCCTGTGCTTGCTCTCCAGAAAGCGCCTTATTCTGAAATTCACAGATACGGTGTAATTGACGGCGCAAAGGAATGGGATGGCGTTTACAGGATAAAAAATCTTGTGGAAAAGCCCAATGCTGAAGATGCTCCTTCCGACCTTGCGATTATCGGCAGGTATATACTTACACCCGATATTTTTACTATCCTTGAAAAATCCCAGCCCGGCAAAGGCGGTGAGATACAGCTTACCGACGCTATAAGAAATCTGCTGAAAAAAAGGCCGGTTTACGGTTTTCTTTTCAATGGCAAAAGGTATGATGCCGGCGACAAGCTCGGATATCTGAAAGCAACAGTTGACCTTGCGCTCAAGAATCCGGAGCTTTCAAAACAATTCAAGTCTTATATACTGGAAATATCAAAAAGTTTGTTTGAGGAGAAATAATGGCAGAAACTGGACAGAAGAATGAGAAGAGCGAAAAGGAAGTGCAGATACCCGCTAATTTGCCTGTGCTACCGGTCAGAGATATAGTCGTTTTCCCCTACATGATTATTCCTCTCTTTGTCGGGAGGGAGATTTCGATTAAGGCGATAGAGCATGCATTAAGCACTAACAGGATGATTCTGCTTTTGACTCAGAAAGATTTAAACATAGAGAGTCCGTCGGTTAATGATTTATTCACAATCGGGACGGTCGGGATGATCATGAGGATGCTTAAATTGCCCGACGGAAGAGTGAAGATCCTGATCCAGGGATTATCCAAGGCGAGGGCGACTAATTTCCCCCGTTCCGAACCTTTCATCTCTGCTGATATCGAAAAAATAACAGATGAAAAACCCGCATCCCTTTCAATCGAGGAAGAGGCGTTAATCAGAACGGTCAAAGAACAGCTCGACAAGGCGGTTTCATACGGCAAGACAATTCTCCCTGATATTATGGTGGTTATCGAGAATCTTGACGACCCCGGCAGACTTGCAGACCTGATCGCTTCCAATCTTGGATTAAAGACCGAACAGGCACAGGAGGTTCTCGAGATAATAGATCCCGTTGAAAGGCTGAAACGTGCGAGTGATATATTAAGCCGTGAAATAGAGCTTCTTATTGTTCAGCAAAAAATACAGTCTGAAGCAAGGGGAGAAATAGACAAAACCCAAAGGGAATATTTTCTCCGGGAACAGTTGAAGGCTATCCAGAAAGAACTCGGTGATATAGATGAAAGAGCCGAAGAGATAAAAGAGTTCAAAAAGAAGATAGACGAAGCAAAAATGCCGGAGAAAGTTATGAAAGAGGCCGAGAAGCAGCTTAAACGACTCGAAAAAATGCACCCTGACAGCGCAGAGGCTGCGACAATAAGAACGTATCTGGACTGGCTTGTAGAGCTTCCGTGGTCAAAGAGCACCAAGGACAATCTCGATATAAAAATTGCAAAAAAAGTGTTAAACGAAGATCATTATGATCTCGAAAAAGTCAAAGAGCGCATACTTGAATATCTAAGCGTGCGCAAACTGAAAGAAAAGATGAAGGGCCCGATTTTATGTTTTATAGGCCCTCCCGGCGTCGGCAAGACATCTCTCGGGAGATCTATTTCAAGGGCATTAGGCAGGGAATTTGTCCGTATGTCGCTCGGAGGGGTCAGGGACGAAGCAGAGATAAGAGGACACAGAAGGACATATGTCGGAGCTTTGCCCGGCAGAATTATCCAGGGCATAAAGCAGGCCGGCACAAACAATCCTGTATTCATGCTCGATGAGATAGACAAGATAGGAATGGATTTCAGAGGGGATCCGTCATCAGCCCTGCTTGAAGTCCTGGACCCGGAACAAAACTTTTCTTTTGCCGATCATTATCTGTCGGTGCCGTTTGACCTGACAAATGCAATGTTTATAACAACAGGAAACATTACCGATACAATTCCCGGTCCTTTAAGAGACAGAATGGAAATTATTTATCTTTCCGGTTATACATCTGAAGAAAAACTGGGCATTGCAAAAAAATATCTATTGCCGAAACAACTCGAAGAGCATGGACTTAACAGCAAAATAATGTCCATAACAGATTCAGCGCTTATGCTTTTAATTTCCCAGTATACAAGAGAGGCAGGCGTAAGAAACCTTGAGCGTGAAATCGCCAATCTCTGCAGAAAAGTTGCAAAAAAGATTGCCGAAGGCAGGGAGAGAAGGTTCAGGATCATCACAAAAAACCTTCAGAATTTCCTTGGCGTCCCCAAATATCTGCCCGAGGAAGAGATGCAGAAGGATGAAGTTGGTGTTTCCACAGGTCTTGCATGGACAGAAGCCGGAGGGGACATCATATACATTGAAGCCACAACCATGAAAGGGAAGGGCGCCCTTACGCTTACCGGTCAACTGGGAGACATAATGAAGGAATCAGCGCAGGCTGCCCTGAGTTATGTGCGGTCGAGGGCAAAAAACCTGGGAATTAAGGAAGATGTATTTTCGAAAACAGACATACATATACATGTCCCGGCAGGGGCGATACCCAAGGATGGACCTTCCGCCGGAATTACGATAGCAACGGCGATAGCCTCTGTTTTTACAGGCAGGGCTGTCAATAAGAATGTCGCTATGACAGGAGAGGTTACATTGAGGGGAAGGGTGCTGCCGATAGGGGGCCTGAAAGAAAAGACCCTTGCGGCCAAAAGGATGGGCATTAAAAAAGTGATAATTCCGAAGAGGAATAAGAAAGATATTGAAGATATACCAAAATACATCAAAAAGGATATGGAATTCATATTTGCCGACGACATGGATCAGGTTCTGAAGAATGCGCTGAAGACGAATAGAAAACCTTCCATGCAGATTAAATAGCAAATATGCATCCCGCAATACCTTGCGACGGATTTATCCGATATCTGACTGTCCCGAGTATTGCTGTTTGATATGAAACTTTCTGATGCCGGGGAACTTTCCCTTCTGCAAATTTTGAGGAAACGTTTCAGCAAAAAATCAGGTGATATTTTGCTCGGGATCGGTGACGATTGCGCTGTTATAGGCGCAAGAAATGCAAAAACTCTCCTGACAACCGATATGATGATCGAGGGCGTTCATTTTGATTTAACCTGGACAACGCCTTATCAAATCGGCTTCAAGCTCGTCTCTGTTAATGTCAGCGACATCTATGCCATGGGAGGAAGGCCGAAATTTCTGCTCCTTGATTTTGCCGCAGGCAAGCATACATCCATGGATTTTTTTAATGATTTCTTAAGGGGGATCGGAAAGGCAATGGAAAAATACAGGCTTTTTCTTGTCGGCGGTGATATTTCTTCTTCCGAAAAAATAATGTTGTCTGCAACGGCAGTGGGATACGCATCAAGAATTATAAGCAGGAAAGGGGCCGGCATAGGCGATAAGATCTATGTAACAGGAAATATCGGCGACTCCGCATGCGGCCTCGAGCTGTTGAAAAGAATAAAGAAACCGGTTGATACAGAGAGGAGTGACAGGATAAAATTCCCTCTTAAACGGGATATAATTTTCCCCCTGATCAAAAAACACCTTATGCCTACACCGAGAAACCCGGAACGATTCAAGTCCAATGCGACTTCGATGATAGATATCAGCGATGGACTGCTCATAGATCTTTCAAGATTGTGCAAGGAAAGCGGGGTCGGGGCAAAAATATATTTGGAGGACATACCGATATCAGATGAACTCAGGAAGACATCTGAATACCTAAAGCTTTCTCCTCTGGAGTTTGCGCTGGGCGGCGGAGAGGATTACGAGCTTCTTTTCACTGCCCGCCCTGATAAGAATGTCAGGACATTCTGCATAGGAGAGATCACAAAATCGGGCATTAAAGTTCTTGACAGCGCCGGCAGACCCCTGAAAATATCAATAAAAGGATATCAACATTTTGCATCTTAGGGACAGACTCAGACAGATATTAACCATCAATGAAACTCCTCAAAAGATAGCAGCCGCTTTTGCAGCGGGAGTATTCATCGGAATGTCACCCCTGCTCGGCATTCATACGATTCTGGGGCTTGCGGTTGCCTGGGTCTTCAGACTGAACAGGCTTGTCACCCTCGTCGGAGTATATGTCACAAATCCATGGACAATTGTCCCTATTTATACTTTCGGCACCTGGGTCGGCGCAAGGCTGATGAATATTAATGACATTATCCCGGATATAGATTGGAATAATATCACCTTTCTGGGTTTTATTGACGGATTCAGGCCCCTTGTTCTGCCGTTTGTATTAGGGACGACTTTAATCGGTTTCATATCAGCCATAATCGGCTATATAATTATATACAAGGCGGTAAAGGCAAACCGTGGCTAAAGTCTCCCTTGTGAGTCTCGGTTGTCCAAAGAATCTTGTCGATTCAGGAAATCTCCTGAATCGGCTTAAAGAAGAAGGTATTTTTTATACCTCCAATCCGGCCGAATCAGATATCGTCATGGTCAACACATGCGGTTTTATCGAAGCTGCCAAAAGGGAATCTATTGAAGAAATTTTGAGACTCTCCAAATTCAAGGATAACAAAAAGGGGCTGAAACTGATTGTCTTCGGATGTCTCGCAAAGAGATACGGAAAGGATCTACGGAAAGAAATACCCGAAATAGATTCCATGTGGGGTGTTGGAGATGAAGAAAAAATTCTCGAGTACTGTAAAAAGGCGACAGACGGGACCGGGCCTTCAGCGGATGAAGAAAATTTTATAGAAACACCATATGCTTATATGAAGATTGCCGAGGGCTGCGACAGGGGATGTTCGTACTGTGCGATCCCGGGAATTAGAGGAAGGTTCAGGAGCAGAACCCCGGAAGATATACTTGGAGAAGCCGAAAACCATATAAGTTCAGGCGTAAAAGAATTAATATTAATCGCTCAGGATATAACCTCATACGGGAATGATATTAACGGATATGATTTAAGCAGACTGATCAAGGACATTTCTTCCATTGACGGAGATTTCTGGATACGTCTCCTTTATCTTTATCCCGCATCAATCAATGACGACCTTCTCGATACCATAAACGCTGAAGACAAGGTTTGCAAATATATTGATATGCCGCTTCAGCATTCTGAGGATAAGATATTGAAGCTTATGGGAAGAGGGGGGAGTAAGAAGTATTTCGAGAAACTTATCTCAAAGATCAGAGATAATATCCCCGGTGTGAACATCCGCACTACCTTAATAGCCGGATTCCCTCAGGAGACAGAAGAGGATTTTAATCATATGGCTGATTTTGTTCGTGACATGGAATTTGACAGGCTGGGAGTTTTTATCTATTCAAAGGAAGAGGGCACGCCTGCTTATAGAATAAAAGGACAGATACCTAAACATATAAAAGAAAAAAGACGCAACAGAATTATGGAAATACAGTCAGCTGTCTCGCTGAAGAAAAATAAAAGTCTCTCAGGCAGAACTTTCAAGGCGCTTGTTGATGATGTGGATGGCGGAATTGCTGTAGCGAGGATTTACTCGCAGGCTCCGGAAATAGACGGGATTGTCCTGATTAATGAGGCTGATGCCCAAAAGGGCGATTTTGTAAGAGTTAAAATAGAGGATGCATATGATTATGACCTGAAAGGCTCTATCGTAAGATGAGAAAAATTCCCTATCTTCATATAATACTTTTTGTCCTCACTTTTCTTTCGACACTGGCGGTCGGCGCTATGCATGAAGGCATTAACATTTTTGCGGAGCCTTTAAAAATATACAAAGGACTTCCGTTCTCTGTCGCTTTGTTATTCATCCTTTTAACGCATGAATTATCTCATTATATGGCGTCCAGGAAGCATGGAGTTAAAGCAACGCTGCCTTATTTTATACCAGCTCCGACAATTTTCGGCACCCTCGGTGCGTTCATAAAGATGAAGTCCCAGATAACGACGAAAAATGCGTTAATGGATATAGGCGCATCAGGCCCGATAGCGGGTTTTGTTGTATCGGTTATTGTTACTGTAATCGGATTATCTTTCTCCAAGATCATGCCGGTTGAATCTGTAGAAGGCGCTATTACACTCGGGGATTCGATATTATTTACTGGTTTGACAAAACTAATAATAGGCACTGTGCCGGATAATCATGATGTTTTTCTGCATCCGGTTGCCTTTGCAGGATGGATAGGTTTTTTTGTTACCGCTCTTAATCTGATGCCTGTAGGGCAGTTAGACGGAGGTCATATCGCATATGCCCTTCTGGGAGAAAAACACAAAACACTATCGAAAATACTTATCGGCATAATGATAACCCTGGGTGTTTTCTACTGGGAAGGATGGTTGATATGGGCTTTACTGCTGATCGTCTTCGGCTTCAGACATCCCCCGATTATTTACTCCGAGATTCCTTTGGACAGTAAGAGAAGAATAATCGGTAAGATTGCGATGATAATTTTCATTCTGACTATTACACCTATGCCGATACAGATTATTTAATTTTTCAGGGGAAAAGGCATAAAAAAGGGGAGTGATCTAACACCCCCCTTTTAAAAATTCTGTTAGAATCTCCAGGTGATACCAAAGTCAATGCTGTCTTCCTCTAAAGAAGACTCGATAGTTATTGGAGAAGTAAAGCCGGCGCTCGGATTAAAGACTGTGCCCGTCTCCTTCATGGTCTTCTTAAATGCATGCATATATCCTAAATCGATCGAGACACTCTTTGTCAGCTGATATCCGATACCAGCCGTAACATGATTTTCGACAATAGCCGGGAATCCGGAAATTCTTAGGATTTCGTAATTAGTGTGAGGGACGCTTTTACCCTGAACTTCCACCCCCATAGGGCTTGTGAAATCATTCCATCCCGAGTGATCTTTAATGGGATTTTTGCCATAAACATATCCGGCTCTTAACGCCAGCTTGGGTACGGGTTTATATTGTACGCCGAGATTATATACCCATTGATTTTCCCAGTCGAAATCCTTATAGCCGTCAGCATCGGCCCAATTCAACCATTTGACATTCGTCTCTATTAAAAGGACATTCTGTACAGGTTCAACCGCAACCCCAAATCCAACCGTCTGAGGACTCTCAAGTTTTAAATCATCCATGGTTGTGCTTCCATATGGCTCATCAAAATTAGCGACATTTTTATGATTAATCTTTTGAGGGGTAATATAGACCGCACCCACGGAAATCGGGCCGTTCTTATAAATAGCTCCTATCTGACCTCCCAGGCTATACCCTGATGATGTTCCATCTCCAAGGTCTAATGCTCCATAATTTATATGTATTGCGGCACCTATTGAGAAATTCGGCGTAATCATGTAAGCAAGATTCGGTGCAAATTTCATTATCTGGAGATTTGTATAAACTGCCTGGCTGCCCGGTGTGGCCGGATCTAAATCAAACTTTTCACGATAATCCACTCCGAGACCGGAAACGCCATATGCTGCAAGACCGAAACGAAGATTTTGTGTTATCGGACTTGAAATGCCAATAGCGGGGATCAGAAACAGATCAGAATCGCTTTTCTTAGTCCCGGTATCCAACCCATAACCGGACATGGTAATCCGGGTGTGTGCATTAGGCATGAATATTGTACCGCCAAAATTGAACTCAGATCCCGGGCAATAAGGTCCAAAACACATTGCGGCAGGGTTTGCGAATACGGCGCTTATTGCATCCTGGGGTGCAGCGATTCCCACTCCTCCCATAGCCCTTGATATAGGGCCGATGCTGATCAGGTTATCGCCGTTTGTGGCTGACGAAAGACCGGAAAGGGAAAAAACGAACATTGCAACTAAAAATATAAGCAGAAACTTCCTCGGCGGATACGCCATGTCAAGGGTGCCCTTGCTCGCTATTATCGCCATCTTCTTCTTTCCTTCCGACATCTTAACCTCCTAATAAATGCTTTATTTAATAATTTAGCAATTTATAAACTATAATCATGCATAACAATTTTGTCAAATATTTTTTTAGCATTTTTTTGTGGGTGCTTTGAAGGATATTTTTGTGTTTTTGTATTATGTTATACTATGAAAAAAATATTTGAAGGAGAACTCTCGATGAAGGTCATACTCAAAGAAGACATGAAAAATCTGGGGCAAATGGGCGAGATAGTAAGTGTATCCTCCGGATATGCAAGAAATTATTTGATCCCCAAGAATCTTGCTGTTGAAGCAAATACAAAAAATCTTAAAGAGTTTGAACATCATAAAAAAATCATCATGCAAAAGGCGGAAAAGATCAAGGAATCGCTCAAATCAACCGCCGGCAAACTGTCAGCGCTCACTATTGCAATCAAGGCCAGGGCTGGAGAGGAGGATAAGTTATATGGAACGGTTACCAGCATGGACATTTCAGAAGCCCTTAAAGCCGAAGGATTCGATATTGATAAAAAGAAAATAACAATATCAGAACCGATAAAAAGACTTGGAGAATATTCCGTTAACATAAAATTTCACCCTGAAATCTCGGCTCAGGTCAAAATTCATGTAATAAAAGAATGAAGCAAGTTGATTCTGCAATAGAAAAACTTCCGCCTCAGAATATTGAGGCGGAGCAATCCGTGTTAGGTGCGATTCTGATAGATAATTCAGCCTTGACAACTGCCCTTGAATTGTTGAATTATGAAGATTTCTACAAGGATTCCCACAGGAAGATCTTTATGGCCATGACCGAGCTTTTTGATAAGAGTGAACCCATAGATATCGTTACTTTAACTGATTTTCTAAAGAGAAAAGATTTTCTTGAATCGGTAGGCGGTTCTCAATACCTTACATCAATTGTAATGACAGTGCCGACTTCCGCAAATATCAGATTCCATTCCAGAATTGTGAGAGAGAAGGCCATGTTGAGGAATCTCCTCCGTTCCGTTGCCGATATTGCCAGTAATGTATATGAAAGTGATCTGGACCCTGAAGAACTCGTCGACTATGCGGAAAAGACAATTTTCGATATTTCGGATAAAAGAATAAAGACATCTTTTGTGTCCCTCAAGGACCTAATAAAAGACAGCTTTCAGATGATCGAGCATTTATATGACAGGAAAGAAGCTATTACAGGGATACCGACCGGATTCAAAGAGCTCGATGAACTCACTACCGGATTCCAGAAAAGCGATCTGATAATTGTCGGCGGAAGGCCTTCAATGGGTAAAACAGCCTTTAGCCTGAATATAGCTCAACATGTGGGACTTAAAATGAAAGAGCCCGTTGCCATATTCAGCCTTGAAATGTCCAAAGAACAGCTTGTCTTCAGAATGTTGTGTTCTGAAGCAATGGTTGATTCAAATAAAGTGAGAAAGGGTTTTATAAAACAGGATGACTGGCATAAACTTACATCCGCCGCCGGCAGCCTGGCTGAATCCCCGATTTTCATAGACGACTCTTCAGGCATTAACGTCCTTGAAATGAGGGCCAAGGCCAGACGTTTAAAGGCGGAGCATGGCTTGAGTCTGGTCATTGTGGATTATTTGCAGCTGATGAGAGGCCGGGGCAGCTTCGAGAGAAGGGAGCAGGAAATATCCGAAATATCACGATCTTTAAAATCTCTCGCAAAAGAACTGCGCATCCCTGTTATCGCCCTGAGTCAGCTCAACAGGGGCGTTGAGACCAGAGCCGGCAATAAGAAACCGACACTTGCCGACCTCAGAGAATCAGGGGCGATCGAACAGGATGCTGATGTGATTATCTTTCTTTACAGAGATGAGGTCTATAACAAAGACCGGGTTGAAAACAAAGGTAAGGCTGAAATTATTATCGCAAAACAGAGAAACGGGCCTACCGGTGAAATACCGCTGTCATTTTTATCAAATTGTACAAGGTTTGTTGATTATACTGACAGGGAATATGTTGATATTGATGAAACATTTTAGACTTCTCTTGAAATATTTTTTAAACAGCGGTTTTCTGTTGTTTTAATCGCTTTGGAGGCATGATGAAAAGGGCTCCCTCTGTTGCCGGTCAATTTTATCAGAGTTCAGATTTCCGTCTGAATCAACAGGTCGAACAGTATATAGATAAAAATGCGTCTAAAGAAGAGGCCGTCGGAATACTGGTGCCCCATGCAGGACTGATTTATTCGGGCGCGGTTGCCGGGGCTGTTTATTCTTCAATAAAATTTCCTAAAACATTTTTAATGCTTGGACCTAATCATACAGGCATAGGGCCCAAAATTTCCCTGATGGACTCAGGTGAATGGGATATCCCGACAGGGACTTTCGAAATAGACAGAAGGCTTGCCAGCAGGATCGCCTTGAACACAGGGAAGGTCACCAGGGATTCACAGGCCCATGTCTTCGAACACTCCCTGGAAGTGCAGCTTCCTTTCCTGGCTTATCTCGGCAAAGACGTAAAGATTGTACCGATTACAATACTTTCAGCCTCTCTTGATGACTGCGCAGACCTGGCTGAAGCGGTCGCAAAGGCGATAAGAAGCATCGACTACCCTGTCGTGATTATCGCGAGTTCAGATATGAGCCATTACCTGCCGGATAAACTCGCAAGGCAAAAAGACGGAAAAGCCATTGATAAGATACTTGATATTAATCCTTCCGGGCTTTATGAAACCGTTCAAAAGGAAAAAATATCGATGTGCGGGTATCTTCCGGCAACTGTAATGCTATTTGCATCAAAATCTCTCGGCGCCAAATCTTCCCGTCTTGTAAAATATATGACATCAGGAGACGTCAACTCCGACTATGACAGCGTTGTCGGGTACGCAGGAATTATTTTAAGATAATCAAGCTTTCATTTATGATTGGATTTAAATTCATTAGAACAGGCAAGGGCTATGTTTAACCCGAAAAAGGAAAAAAGAAAATTCAAAAGATATAATGTTGACGGCATTCACGGCAATATGATCTATTCAACTGATTTTAATGTTGTGAACATAAGTATTGACGGAACTGCGATAGAGACTACAAAAAGACTTAACATCGGGAATCAGTATTCCTTGAAAATAAAATACAGGGATGATGTCTTAAATATCAAAGGTGTCGTTGTATGGTCGATATTAAAACGCACGGAAACCCGCAAGACCGGCGAGGCGGTTCCGGTATACAAAGCCGGAATAAGATTTACCAACATTCTGAGCGAAAATTCGACCGGACTTCTTAAGTTTATTGAAGAAAACCGCACGGAAACCATAGAAAAAAGACTGCTGGGGGTAAGATTTAAAATCAACAAAATCGAGGATGCCGAAATTAACTGCCCCCATGAGTATACTGTAAAAAAACTAAGCCTCTCCGGCATGCTGATAGAATCAGAAAATTTGTTCGATGTTGATTCCGCTCATGAGATGGAAATATATTTTGACGAAAAATTACTTTCAGTTGTCGGCCGTGTAGTCAATTGCGTCGAATTCAAGAAAGAAAATATCTCAAAATATGATATCGGTATCGAGTTCATCCGGATATCAGAAAAAGACAGACTGTTCCTGAAGGATTTTCTTGAAGCATTTAATGACAAAGAAGACAGGGATTAATGGATATGCCTTTAATTCATTTAATCCCGTCATCCTTGCATTTCGTTATTATTGACACTTTGACTTTACTATGTTAATTTTTCATGATGGAAATTAATGATGAATTAAAAGCGGCTAAAGACATTATACAGGTATTTCTGAAGTCGAAAAAAATCCTGAGGATGTATCCACAGAACAATCCTATATATATAAAAACACTTGAAGACAGCTACAGCAGGTTCAGGGATTTCTTTCACTACAGGGACGAATATACCCTGAAAATCCGCCAGAACGATATTTTTCATGATTCCGAACAGATTTATAACAATCCGGAAAAGGAAGATAATCTCGCTCTCTTTTTCTTCAAGGATGGTTTGCGGGAGATTACCTTTAAAAAAGGCTTAACCCCTGAAGAAATGGAGGAGTTTTTAAAGATCATATCTCTTGATTTTGACAGGGAAGTTATAGACGATGACATAGTTACTCTTTTATGGGAACGGGATTTCCAGAATATACAGTATGTTGTTGACGAGGCTTTCCTTGCGGATGAAGATGAGCAGGAAACCAATTCTGTTATTGAAATCCAGGAAAGATCCACCGATGAACAGAATTTACTTAAAGCCTACGAGGATGCGTTCAAGGAGGAAGATACTGTAAAGGATGTATCAATAGTGCCTCTATCCGAAAAGGATCTTCAGTTGCTTTTCAAGGAACTCGAAAAGGACTCGCTGGACAAAACGGAAAAACTGACAAACATACTATTCGAAATCTTTTATGCATCCGAAACAAAAGAGGATTTTTCCGACGTGACCGATTTTTTAATGAACGCCATTGAGTTTTCAATAAAAAAGGGGGACATTAACCTCATCACAAATGTGCTTTCAGTGATAAAAAGGATATTAGACAATAAAAACGTTGACGAGGAGATCAAAAAATATGCAAGAAAGCTAATATTGTTTTCAGGGAGTGAGAAAATCATAACTCTCCTGGGCGAGATACTCGACAGCGGTCAGGAAATTGATGAAAAACCCTTTGAAGATTTTGTTAAATTTCTTGAAAAGAACTCCATCCCTTCGTTTATGAAAATACTCGGGGAATTAAAAAATATTCATTCAAGAAAATTTGTCATTGATGCTCTGGTTTTTCTCGGCCCTAAGGACATCGTGGCTCTTTCGAATGGATTAAATGACTCGAGGTGGTATGTAGTCAGAAATATTATATATATACTCAGAAAAATCGGCGACAAAAGGTCCCTGGAATATCTTTTAAAAACTGTAACGCATGGCGACATAAGGGTGAGGAAGGAAGTAATAAGAGCTCTCGGCGAACTTGGAGGGTCAGGCGTATTGATACCTCTGAAGAACTGTCTTGTCGACCCTGATATCCAGGTAAGTTCGGCGGCTTTGAAGGCTCTGGGCAATATTGCCTCAGAAGCTGCAAAAAGAATCATCATGGACAAGATTTCAGAAAATCGCTTTAAGGATAAGGATTTCGAAGAAAAGAAAGAGTACTTTGAAGTCCTTTCCCGCTGGAAGGACAGCGAAGTTTATAACTTCGTTGTCAAGATATTGAAGAAAAAAACTTTCTGGGGAAGAGCAAAAAACTATGAGAACAGGGCATGTGCTGCCTACTGTCTCGGGCTTATCGGCAATAAGGATGCTCTGCCGGTGCTCAATAAATGCAAAAACGTTTCCAACAAGCTGCTCAGGGAATTCTCATATACTGCCGTCAAAAGGATAGAACATGGCCAGTAGGGAAGATATTGACATACAAAAAAACACAAAGGATCTGATAAATCAGTTTTCGGTTGTGCTAAGAACTGCTCAGATACACGATCCTAAGAATATCGCTGTAGCTTCCGCTGTAGAGAGGCTTGTTTCCATTATAAATAATCTCATCACTTATGAAAATCTTGTTACCCTCGAATTGAGAGGTGAATTTTTTTATTTCAATGAATATCGCATAAGGTATTCTCTCGAATATCTGCTTAACTTTGACTTTCTTGTAAGGGAATTCAAAAAAAGGGAGCTCGGCAGCATTATTATCAGACAGAAAATCACCGCAGAGGATATAAAAGTTTTTATCAACGCATTTATCTCTTCATCTTTTTCGGACAATCCTTTTAATGCAATAGAGGAAAAAATGGCCGCCTCAAAAGTCATCAGTGTCGGAAAACTCAAGAAGATTGTTGAAGAGGATTCTTTCGATGTCAGAAAAATGATCAAGAAGACATATTTCAATGCTGTTTCATATACCAAAGGTGTAATCAATAAAATCAAGAGCGGCGAAAAAGTAAATATCAAAAAGGCAAAGAGAGTTGTCGAAACAATGGTCGACCATATTCTCGAAGAAGAACAGCTTCTGCTCGGGATGACCGCTATAAAGGATTATGATGAGTATACATATCATCATTCAGTAAACGTAAGCATACTTTCCATAGCCCTGGGCCAGAGACTCGGCTTGAACCGGAAAATGTTGACAGATCTCGGCATGGCCGCTCTTTTTCATGATATAGGCAAAATGGAGATACCTTATGAAGTCCTTAATAAGCCGACAAATTTTACAGATGAAGAGTGGAAGATTATCAGAAAACATCCTGTTTGGGGAGTTAAGTCTTTATTGAAGCTTAAAAGGCTTGATGACCTGACAATCAGGACGGCGATTGTAGCCTTTGAACATCACCTGAATTATGATCTTACCGGCTATCCGAAAATAAGAAAGTCTTTAGAGCTTGATTTGTTCAGCAAGATCGTGAGCCTTGCAGACCAGTATGACGCTATGACTTCCGCAAGGGTTTATTCAAGAATCCCGATGTCGCCGGATAAGGCGTTAAGCATTATGATGGAGAGGGCCGGCAGCCAGCTTGATCCGCTGCTTTTTAAATTTTTCATCAATATGGTTGGTGTATATCCTATAGGCACGCTGGTGATGCTGGATTCGAAGGAACTGGGTCTTGTTTATGAAAGCAATCAACTCTTTGCAGACAGGCCGCGAGTAATGATAATTACTGACAGCAAAGGCAACAAAATTAAAAGTCGGGTATTAGACCTTACAGAGAAAAATGAACAGGACAAATTTATCAGGTCTATCATAAAAACAATGGATCCAAATAAATACAAGATCAATCTCGCGGAATATCTGTTGTAGCAAGTCGGATTTAAAGCTTGAACCAGCTTTTTCTGGTTTTTACTTTTTCAAAAACATTCATGATATTTTTCAAGATAGCGTTAACTTCTTTCTGCTCTTTTCTGATCTCCTTGATCTCTTTGCTGAGATTTGCAATATAAATACTGCGGCCGGCAGAAGAGTCTCTTATGTCTGAGAGTATTCCGACTATTTTCCCAAGCTCTGCTGTAATAATGTTCAGTTTATCCAATGGTATCACAGGGACTTCCTTTATTTCTTTGACGACTATCTTCTCCGGTTCACCGGTGCGTGCCGGCCTTCCTTCAAAAGCCTTTCCGGAATCTCCGGCAGGGCCTTCATCGGATTTATACCCTGTGATATCCTCCTTGAAAATAATTTGCTCGGCTTTTTCACCCGCCGAACTCTCTTTCCAGTGATCATAACCGAAATCAACTTCGGCATCCTCATCAAGCTCATATTCTGCAACTGTATCCACTGCGTCTTCAGATGACTCAATACTTATAGGTTCAAAAGGGGTTTCGTCAACAGTCACGGGCAGCTCATTCGCAGTTTTTGAAGATTCAGAAACTTCCACAATATGTTCCGCCGCTTCGGAATCTTGCGTTGTCTGGATTTCAAGTTTGTGTTTTTTTGATATATTTTTAAGCAGTAACCTGGTTATGAGCTTGTATGAATCCTCAACGCCTTTGCCTTCAATCGCCGAGGCTTCAACAAAAGAATAATCTTTCTTGTTTAGATCGCTGTTGAGTTCATCTATCGTCAAAATATTCCTAAGATCCCTTTTGTTATATTGAAGTATGATCGGAATCTCTTCGGGATTTATATTGTTGGAACGGAGATTTTCCATCATATTTTCATAGCTTTCGATATTTTGCTCCTTCATATCATGCTGAGAATCAGCTACAAAGATAACTGCATCGGCTCCCTTTAACACAATTTTTCTGGTAGCATTATACCGCACCTGACCCGGCACTGTGTAAAGCTGGAAACGTATGGAAAAATCCCTGATTCTGCCGAGTTCGACGGGAAGAAAATCGAAAAAAAGTGTCCTGTCAGCCTCTGTGGACAGAGAAAGCAGCTTGCCCCTTGTTTCCGGATTAAGAATGGAATGGAGATATTGAAGATTCGTTGTTTTGCCGCTTAGACCAGGCCCGTAGTAAACAATCTTAAGAGTAATCTCTTTTGTAGCATAGTTAAAAAGTGCCATGTTTTATACTATAGCATAAACCCCGTTTCTTGTCTGGTACTTGACTCTGTACATAGCTTCGTCTGCAAGTCTCAAAAGATCCTCTTTTGATTTTGCGCTTTCAGGGTATGAAGCCACCCCGAAACTGGCGGTCATTTTCAGCGAGTAACCCTCTTTTTTGAGAAATACATTTTTTTCGATCGCTTTTCTCAACCTTTCAGCTATCTGCAGCGCGGAATGAGGAGACGTCTGGGGCAAAACTATCACAAATTCATCTCCTCCATATCTGGCCACTATATCTATTGCCCTCAGGCATTTAATTAACAACTGTCCGATTTCAACAAGCACCTTGCTTCCTACCAGATGGCCGTAATTATCATTGATCGTCTTGAAATAATCGATGTCCATAAATATTAATGACAGAGAGGAACGATACCTGTTCGATCTTGTTATCTCTATCTCAAGAGTCCTGTTCAGATATCTCGTATTGAAAAGTTTTGTCAGGTCATCTGTTACAGACAGCTCGGCCATCTTCTGATAAAGCGAAGCCCTTTCAATCGCAATCGCTGCCTGATCCACCAGCCTCATCATCAGATCAAGATCGTCTTTTGTGAAAGGCTCATCCGTTGTCTTGTTCACGATCTCAAGCACACCGAGAACGGAGCCTTTGCTTCTGATCGGGACGCACATAAGCGATTTGGTCCTGAAATCGGTTTCTTTATCAACCCTGGAACAGAACCTGGGATCGATCGAAACATCAGGCACTACTACCGGTATGCCTTCCTGCGCTACCCAGCCGGCAATACCTTCCCCGACCTTCAATCTTTCCTTTCTGATCCTGTCTTTATCCCGTTTGCTGCCCGTTGTCCTCTCAAAAAAAAGATCCCCTGATTCCTCATCAAGAAGAAGAACGGACCATGTTTCAGCATTTAATAATTTTTTAGCCTTTTTCATTATTGTCGTAAGGATATCATTCAATTCAAGTGTTGATGTCAGCGTTTTGCTCACTTCTTCAAAAAATTCAAGTTCCTGTTTCGTACTGGCAAGTTTATCCCTGAAAAGCAGCAGGTCAGCCCGGATTCCCCTGTCACTTAGCGCTTTTTCCACAAAAAACTTTAGCTCCTTGGGGGAAGGGTTATTAACAGGATAAACGATCGCCGATTTTGTCCAGGGGCCAAATCCTCTGAAGGAATAATCACCGGAAAGCACTACCTTGGGAACATCCTTGAATTTCCTCAAAAATTCCTGGAAGGATGTTTCAGAACTCTGTTTCTTGTCGGCAATGATAATATCCGGTTTGTCTTCAGGCCTGTAGACAAGATTATTTATGGTTTTGAATTTTAAAATACTTGTGTCCTTTGAAGAAAGAATGTCCTCATACTCTTTCTTGAACGGATCAGCGCCTATATAAAAAATTTTAGTCATTCAATCCGCAGCACTTCTTGTATTTCTTGCCGCTGCCGCACGGGCAGGGTTCATTACGTCCTGTTTTTTTGCCTCTTGTTACTGTCTGCACTGCCGGACCGCCTTCACCTCTGTTATAGTTGAGTCTGACTTTTTTGCTATGGCTCTTTACTATCCTTTCCTGGTCTTTTTGCACCTGGATCTTAAACAGTCTGGTAACAACTTCAGACGATATCCTGCCCGACATCTCTGAAAACATATCAAATGCCTCTCTTTTATATTCTACAAGAGGATCCCTCTGACCATAGCCCCTCAGTCCTATCCCCTCCTTTAAGTGGTCCATTGCCAGCAGATGATCTTTCCACTGGGAATCAACAACCTGGAGCACTATCATTTTTTCCAGATATCTCATCATTTCACTGCCTATTTCATTCTCTTTCTTCTCGTATGATTTGTTTATCCCGGATAAAAATATCTCTTTAAGTGAATTTATATCTTCGGGCAAATGTTCCACGGTAATAGAGAAGAAGCCATAAACTGCATCCTTCAAACCTTTCAGATCCCATTCTTCATTACGCCTGTCAACAGGGCAGTAAATGGTCAAAATCTCGTCCACAATCTCGTCAATCATCGACATGACCCTGTCCCTGAGATTCTCACTCTGCAATATTTCTTTTCTGAAGGCATAGATCTCCGATCTCTGCTTGTTCATTACGTCATCATATTCGAGGAGGTGTTTCCTTATATCAAAATTCTGGGATTCAACTCTCTTCTGGGCGTTTTCGATTGCCCTCGAGACCATTTTATTCTCAATCGGCATATCGTCATCCATCCCAAGCCTCCCCATCAGGCCCGAGATTTTATCAGAGCCGAATATCCGCATCAAGTCGTCCTCGAGAGAAAGGTAAAAACGTGAAGACCCGGGATCCCCCTGCCTTCCCGAACGTCCCCTGAGCTGATTATCTATTCTTCTTGCTTCGTGTCTTTCGGTGCCGATTATATGGAGTCCGTTCAAAGCTATTACCTTGTCTTTGTCGGCTTCGCATTTCTTTTCTGCTTCTTCAAGAGCTTTTTTCCATTCTTCTTCTGTATATTCCCTGTCTTTAAGCATCTCTTTGGCCAAACCGCTTGGGTTGCCTCCGAGTATGATATCGGTTCCCCTTCCGGCCATATTTGTAGCTATTGTAACAGCATGACTTCTTCCGGCCTGGGCTATAATCTCAGCCTCCCTGTCATGATATTTTGCATTCAGAACAGAATGTTTTATCCCTTTCTTCCTTAAAAGGCCGCTGAGCACCTCGGACTTTTCTATGGATATTGTCCCTACAAGTATCGGCTGCCCTTTTTTATTCATATCTTCTATCTCTCTGATAACAGCGTTGAACTTGCCTTTTTCGGTCTTGTAAATCATATCCGGATGATCAACCCTTATCATGGGTTTGTTTGTAGGAATAACCAGTACATCAAGGTTATATATTTTTGCAAATTCTTCAGCCTCGGTTTCCGCAGTTCCTGTCATGCCTGCCAATTTTTTATACATCCTGAAATAGTTCTGGAAGGTTATGGTAGCGAGAGTCTGGTTTTCGCTTTCTATCCTGACGCCTTCTTTGGCCTCAACCGCCTGATGGAGCCCGTCCGACCATCTTCTTCCGGGCATGAGTCTGCCTGTAAACTCATCCACAATTATGACCTCGCCGTCTTTCAAGACGTAATCAACATCCCGTTTGAAGAGATTGTGCGCCTTTAATCCCTGCAGGATATGATGAACAAGTTCAATGTTCGAAGGGTCATACAGATTGCCGGACCCGAGCAGTCTCTCGGCTTTGATGTTGCCTTCCTCCGTCAATATTACTGTCCTGGCCTTTTCATCAACAGTATAATCAGTGTCTTTTTTGAGTTTGGGAATGATCTTATCGATCTTATAGTATTTGTCGGTAGATTCTTCGGACGGCCCGGATATTATCAGGGGGGTGCGCGCCTCGTCTATAAGGATGCTGTCGACCTCATCGACAATGGCATAATTCAATTCCCTCTGTACAAACTGGGAAATATCATATTTCATGTTATCTCTAAGATAATCAAAGCCGAATTCATTGTTAGTCCCGTAAGTAATATCTGAATTATAGGCTGCCTGCCTCTCTTCATCAGTGAGGCCGTGAACTATAACGCCAACGCTGAGCCCGAGAAAATTATAGATTGCGCCCATCCACTGGGCATCTCTTTTCGCAAGATAATCGTTGACGGTTATTACATGGACTCCTTTGCCTCCAAGCGCATTCAGATAGACGGGAAGGGTGGCAACCAGGGTTTTACCCTCCCCGGTTTTCATTTCCGATATCTTGCCTTCGTGAAGCACTACGCCGCCGAGTATCTGAACATCGAAATGTCTCATCTTGAGAACACGTTTCGAGGTCTCTCTGACAACCGCAAAGGCTTCGGGTAAAATATCGTCGAGTGGTTCGCCTGCCTCGATGCGCTTTCTGAATTCCTGAGTTTTTTCCCTTAGTTGAGTATCTGACAGGCCTGATATCCCGGGTTCGAGAGAGTTAATAAGCTCAACAGTTGGCAGGAGCCTGTTAATCTCTCTTTCATTTTTCGTGCCGATAAGTTTTTTAAGTATTCCGAACATAATCAATATTAAATTAATATCCTTAATATTTCAAGGAAACCTCTGGAATACAATATTAATTGTACATTGTCCTTTATTTTGACATCATGCCGTATATCAGTCATAATGTCAAAATGAAAAAACCTCTGAAACCTCTGATCGGCATTACTTCAGGCAGCAGGGGAAATCCTCCCGGATACCCTGAACTTTATGTCAGGGCTGTGGAGAGCGCGGGAGGCATGGCCAGATTCATATCCCCTGACATGGACGCCCCGGAAATGTACCGTATTTATGACGGCTTTATTATACCCGGTGGCAAAGATGTCGACCCTGCATTATATAACGAAACCCAGTAGTGTCCGGTAAAAAACTCAGAAAGAGCTTACAAAAGGGGCTATATTCACGTGCTTTATTAGTCCGGACAGCATGAAAGTACCTCTAAAAAGCCTGCAAAGGCATCACTGGCTTAGTTATGA
>JBFMDL010000055.1:0-20651 GCA_040753635.1 Nitrospirota bacterium
TAATAAGCTGCAATTATTGAAAAGGCGGGGCTAATGCCCCGTTCTTTTCTTTTTAAGCCTCGCTTGTTTTGCCTGCGCCTCTGAAGTAAAATATTTTAGCAGTTAAGGTTAACCTTTTCATAAATTTCTGAGTTAAAATAATAACATGAAGGCATTAAAGCGTTTCTTCCTGTCAAGAAAAACAATCCTGTGGCTAATCACATTTATTTTAATTGCTGTCATTGTTGCATATTTTATACCCCAGAGATTTTCCACCACTATGACGGAAATGGCAAGATGGCGGTCTAAGTATTCTTTCATAATGCCTCTAGTGGACAGGCTTGGCCTTGATCACATTTACAGTACCCTTTGGTTTTCAGCGCTGCTATTTATGTTTCTGATTTCCATATCACTTTCAACCTATGAACAGATAAGGGCTGCCTTGAAAAAGACTTTCGGTTTGTCTGGAAATCAAGATGCAAAGAAAATATCACTGAACAACTCTCTTGAGCAGTGCACACATACGATAAAAAAACTTGGTTATATGAAGATTGCTCATAATGAGAAAACTATCAAGTTCATCAAATATCCATGGGGCTATTTGGGAAATGTGCTGTTTCATCTGGGGATGGTAATAGTAATCGTCTCATCAATTTTCATAGTGCTTACACAGAGGAGAGGGCAGATCAATCTGGTTGTCGGCGAGATATTTCCTGCTGGGAGCCCTTTAACCGGAGAGGAAAAAGGACTCCTTGCAGAAAGTCTTATTTTGCCTGACGCTGTAAGGCTTGATGAGATAACGTATGAATTTTGGGAGACAGATGAGCAAAAACATCTATCATCAGTCATAAGTTTTATAAGTCCTGGAGGGGGGATTGAAAGACATGAACTTGCAATCAATAAGACTGCCAGTTACCGGGGTATAAAAATTTACCAAGGGCGGACATTCGGTAATACTTTTCTTGTGACGTTGTCTGAGGGCAAAGGCAAGGAGTTTGGGATAAGACTTGATATGGAATATCCAGTCAAAAGGGATAGGCCGAGCTATAATAATTTTGAGTATGATATGATCCCATATTTGCTGAAGGCAAAATATTTTGCTGATGCTGAGAAGAAATCTATGGACAGCTCAAATCCATTATTGGTTATAAGACTTCTGAAGGGGGGCGATGTAATAGGAGAAGTTTCTTTAAAACTCGGTGAAAGCGGAAATCTCGGCCCATATAAGGCAAAGCTTGTTGGAGTTATGAGATGGGGAGGGATAATTCTTCTTGATATCAGCGGTATGCCGGGGATTTTTATGGGTTTTTTTATTATAATTTTAGGATTAGGTCTTACATATTTTATGCCGGCGAGAGAAATATATCTCATTAAGGAAGATATGGGATATTCCCTTCGGTGGAAGGCCGCAAGGTTTGAGGATTTTTATAAGGAAGAATTCGAAAGAATAGGACAAAATTTAAAGGTGAAAATTCATAATGAATAATCCGTTGGTCATGGATACGGGCCTTCACTGGACAGCAGTAATTGTTTATATTATTGCAACTATTGCCAATACATATGGCCTTATATTCCAGAAAGAAAGAGCAGCAAGGATCAGTTATATCATTGTTATTGCAGGTCTCATCATTCATGGAATTGCACTTCTTTATAGATGGAACATATCAGGGCATGGACCTTATATGGCGAAGTACGAAGTCCTTTCTGCTAACGCATGGATAGCCCTTTTCGTTTTTCTCGTATTCACGAAAATATTCCCAAAGATCAGACCCGCAAGCATAATCGTATTCCCGACTGTGTTTCTCACTACTGTCCTCGGGCTTTTTTTCAATCCGGGCGTAAAGAAGCTTCCTCCGACCTTCAAGAGCATCTGGCTTGTGCTCCATATAACATTTTATAAGATATCTCTTGGAACATTACTTATAGCATTGACGTTTTCGATCTTCTACGTCCTTCGAAAGAAAAAAGAAAACGCATGGCTTCAGAGACTTCCGGATATTGATATGCTGGATATGTATGCCTACCGGTTTACGGGGTTCGGTTTTACCTTCTGGTCTATAGGCATGCTCGCTGGTTCGATCTGGGCATATCAGTCATGGGGGAGGTTCTGGGGATGGGATCCTATTGAGACATGGTCATTGATTACGTGGATATTCTTAGGTATTTATCTGCATTTGAGGCGTTTTTTTGGCTGGAGGGCGGAAAGGGCGGCATATTTTTTGATGATATGTTTTCTTGTTTCCATTATCGCCTATTTCTTCTCATCTCTTGTCGAAACCTCGATACATTCGGAATATTTCAGATGAAACATTCATATCTCAAAGAGACACAAAGGGAAACGAAAATAATCCCCCCGTACCCCCCTTTACTAAAGAGGGGATGGGGGGATTTTCAGATGAAAAGACTATTAATTATTTTTGCTCTCGTGCTTTTGCTGCCCGGCTGCAGCATAGACGGGACCGGCGCCAAAAATGCTGTTCTCAAGTACAATGAACTTCTTGCCGAAGGTTACAGGAATCTGAATATGAATCCGCTTGCTACTGTATCAACAATCGAAATAGCTTCAAAGGCGTATAATCATATGGCGGCCCTTGGAGAGGCGAGGGTTAAGATGGATTCAAAGATGGACAATATAAAATTCTTAACGGTAAAGCCCTTTAGCACCATGGCCGGAGACAGGATAGAGGTCAAAACAGAGGAGGACTGGAAATACAAATACATCAACCTGGATTCCGGGAAATCATCCGCCGAGAGTTCCGTATCTTATCAGATGAAATATATTCTTGAAAAAAGATCAGGCAGGTGGCTTGTGTCCGATATTACTATATTGAAAGAGGAGGGAGATAAGAGCGCCGAGGATATTTTCGAGAGGCCGATGGGGCAAAACGATCTTAAAACGGAAGAGAAAGATTGATAATGCTTTTTACTTTGAATAATATTACAACCGTAAAATTTAGTTTTTTATTAATATTGAAAATCATACTTGTCCAGAATAAGACTTTACAGAAGGCGGAATGCCTCGAAAACAGAATAAATCGACATGATTATTAAATGTCGGACATCGACTTTGTTAAATAAACGTATTAACGATAACTCTGTATTTGTGTTATTTTGTAATTGTTTGTGGATTAATTTTCAGGGTGTCGTTATTCTGTCTCCTCAACATCCCGCCTTCTTATGTATATTTGAAATTATTTTGGACAGCAATGATTGAAAATAGTATAATTACTAATTAATTCACGGGAAGTTTGAAATAATATAACTAAAGGAGGAG
The DNA here is from genome assembly GCA_040753635.1 of Nitrospirota bacterium. Taxonomy (GTDB): domain Bacteria; phylum Nitrospirota; class Thermodesulfovibrionia; order Thermodesulfovibrionales; family UBA6898; genus JBFMDL01. Next base: position 3,254 of record JBFMDL010000055.1, read on the forward strand.
TTTATGGGCATGAAAAATCAGAAAGGGTTCACGCTGATTGAGGTTATTGTCGTAGCAGGCATAATTGCGATCCTTGCCGGTATTTTAGTGCCGCTGATCTTCAAGGAAATTGACGAATCCAAGATATCGAGGGCTCAGGCCGATTTAAGATCAATATCTTCAGCCATGATAGTCTTAAAAAAAGATACCGGTCAATGGCCTGTATATGACGCTAATTGTCTGGCAAATGTGACTTTGCTGCTGGGCAATGGCAATATTCCCAACGGCGCCGTCGCTAACGGATTTGACCAGACCAGTGAAATGTTATTTGATGAACCTTTGTCGCTTCATGCCAATTCATGTTATTCAAACTGGAAGGGACCTTATATCGCGATTGTCACCGCTGATCCATGGGGGAATGCGTATATAACAAATGCAAAGGAGTTTCCTCAGACCGGCAGTCCTGTATGGATTATTTCTGCCGGGCCTAACGGTCAGATTGATACAAATATTGCATCTGCTCAAACAAGCGGAGATGATATAGGATTCAGATTGCAATAGGAGTTTGTTTGTATTTGCCGGAAGAGGGTGAACGTATGCCGGTCCTTGTGCTCGCCCCTTCCCCTGAGATGGCACCGACCATGGGCATGTCCATAGGCATGGCCGAGACGATAAAGAATTTCGGCGCTGACGGCAGCGCCTTTTTCATTACACGCAGAGGTTTGAGAATAAAGGAGCTTTTCAGCGCAGTGCGTGAATTTGAGCATAAAAGCATGCCTATAGCCATCATAGGTTCAACGTCCGCCTTTGTTTACATATTCAATGCCTGTGCAAGGCACGGGATTCGATTCCACCTGCCTAAAGGCAGCCGTATTGCAGACGGCGGCGGTTACAGGGGGAAATTCGGAGAATGCACGCGCCGGATGTATTATGAAAAGTGCGCTGAGATATTCGGCGTTAGAGAGGATTACTGCGTTAATGTTTTGGGGATGGCTGAATGCAGCACAAATTTTGTCGATTCCGCAATAAGAGATTCTTTCAATGGTTTTAAAGGAGTCAACCGGAAGCCGAACCAAAAATGGGCAAAGGTTGTTGCGGTCGATAAGGGAACCTGTTCCCGGATCTTGCCCGAAGGCGAGGTGGGGCTTTTACGGCACTATGATCTCGGAAATCTCCCGACAGTCCTCGCTGTGCAGACCGAAAACCTCGGATATACAACTTCAGATGGTTTTGAGATTATCGGGAGGGCAAAGGTCGTTCATGGGAAGGTTTCACCCGTCCCATCTGAAAAACCTGTTGGACCCATGGGTGATAAAAAGATTTTTTCATTCATTGATTCATACTCCAGATTTTCAATAAGACGTCAAATAGAAAAAATAAGCAGAGATGAGAGTTTCTGTCCATGTGGTGAAATTATTGATAACATGATAATTGAAAAGTCTGAGAAATAACCCAAACGTTGCATAAAAGGAAGGCAGATGCGCTGTAAAAGTTCTGCAAATCAACAGAATTTAATTATTGTTCACATGAATGCAGACTTGACTAAAAGTGCATTTTGCGAAAAGGCTGTCTGGCCATGTTTTAGGGCTGTGAGGTGTTGATGGCATCTCTTTCCCATCGCATCTGCCTTCTATATCAAGAACAAGTTTTGCAACTGGTGGGATAACGCTCCTGTTGCATAATTTAACCCAGATAATTCATAGCATAAATTATGATAATGCGGAAAGCACATAGTATCCTCTCTCATTCCCGGTCTTCGACCTCCGAGGTATTTGGCCTCTTTATACCCCCCTTGAATTCCCCCCTTATCAAGGGGGGACTAAGGGGGGTGTGTCTGAGTATCGGCCAAATAAAGCCGCTCAAATACTATGTCCTCTCTGTTGTCAGGGAATTTTATAGATAATGAAGGTTAAAATTCATCATATTACTAACCGGATGCATATCAGAGAAAAAAAGACATGAAAAAAGCATTTACGATTTTTGTCGGTTTCATACATGACTTTGCAGCAGGATGCTGGGCTGCGACTGTGCTGGCAGTCTACTGGCTCGAACGGATTACTGATCATAACGTCCGGTCAGCGCTCACCGGACTAAAGAAAGAGTTTTTTTATATCGGGCTTGCCTGTGTTGCGGTTGTCCTGCTTGCAGGCATCGGCAGGACATTTACTTATGCCTATATCGGTGAAGTCTACGGAGCGGATACCGAAAAGATGCGGAAGAAAATGCTGATAACAAAGCATATTATCCTGTTCGCCATATTCAGCGCGGGAATTTACTGGCAGTGGATAATGGTCTTTAAATAGCTTTTACGGAAGTTATTCTATATCTGTTAGCCCAGATGCTGCATAAAAAGAAGGCAGATGCGCTGTAAAAGTTCTGCAAATCAACAGGATTTAATTATTATTCACATAAATGCAGACTTAGCTAAAAGTGTATTTTCCGAAAGGCCGGCTGGCTATGCTGCAGGGCTGTGATGTGTTGATGGCAGCCCTTTCCCATCACATCTCCTTCCATATAAGGAACATGTTTTGCAACTAATGGTAAATATTTATGTATATGAGCATTTTCACACAGAGAATGCGAAAAGGCACCGAAAAATTTGTAAAAATGCATGACAATATTTTTATCTTACCTTTTAATTTCAAGGCGTTACATGATTCATTATTAAACAGCATATATTTATATATACAGGCATGATATTTGCTTTAATCATAATTGCTTTTTCAAAGACTTTCAGAGTAATATGTATTTTAACCGTGGGGGGAATTGATCGAACTGTTCTATCATGCAGTACAAATCGTGTAACACAATTTTCTTTATCGTAAGATTCAACCTTAAAAGCAAGAATACGGAAGGCCGGGAGTCCGGTCATATTACAGCTAAATTCGGAATGCGCAGAGACAGTTTCCATCTTTCACCCCCTGCATGTAATCAGTAATGAAGAAAAAAATAGTCATAGGGTTAAGTTTAATTGCTTTGATTTTTCTTTTAAGCGGTGTATTTATAATATTTGCCTTTCGGACAACCACATCAAAGTTCGAAAATCTTGTAAAACTCCATCAGGTTGAAATATTGAGGGAGCACCTGCTTATACAGATACAGAAGGTGCAATCCGAACTCAAACTTAGTGAAAAGCATTATACAATGGACTTTAAAACGGTTATAAGAGATGTAATGCAGATGGAACAGGTTGTCGACAGATGCTTTGATTGTCATCATTCCGGCGAGGTGCAGAAAAAGATCGACAACGTAAAATATCACATCGAAAAATATAAAGAGGCATTAAGCAGGTTTTATAATCTCAGAACTGATAACAGCAGATTAACAGAAGAATATGACCAGGCATTCTGGACAGGCGAAGAGCTGATCACAAAAATTAATGACATGATAATCATAACGAGTTCCAGGCTTGACAACAGGTACCAGGCTGTTCTCAGAGATATAGCTGATATAAAAAATGTCCTTTACGTTTTTTTAATAATAGCCCCGTTTTTTGCCCTATGCCTGGCTTTTTTCTTTATAAAAGGCTTAACAAAGCCGATTAATGCCCTGCTGAACGCCACGAGGAAGATAAAGGAAGGCAATTTAAATTACAGGGTTGAAGACCTGAAAGATGAATTCGGAGAAGTTGCAGCATCCTTTAATGAGATGGCCAACTCGCTGCGAAAGCAGATGATCAAGATTCAACAGACCGAACAGCTCAGGGTCTGCGGGGAACTTTCAACAGGCCTGGCTCATGAAATCAAGAATCCCCTCGCCGGCATCAAGGTATCTATGGAATTCCTGTACGATGAACTTACCCTCTCACAAGAGGACAGGACCGTTCTGTCAAAAGCGATTGACGAGATAAGACGCATTGAATTATTAATGAAAAATCTTCTTAATTTTGCCAGGCCGCCGGTTTCACAATTAATGCCTATAAATGTAAACGATATTATCAACAGAACCATTTCCCTGTCCATGACGCACCCGTCTTTTTTCTTCAAAGGCAAACAATTAATAAATATTTTAAAGGACCTGGATGATAATCTCCCCGAAACAATGGCAGACCCTATGCAGTTGCAGCAGGTGTTCCTGAATCTCCTGCTTAATGCAGCCGAGGCAATGCCTGATGGAGGGACAGTTGTTGTGAAGACCTATCATGACTTAGCGGCAAATTCCATACACCTGGAGATATCGGATACAGGCAAGGGAATAGACAAAAGATCGAAAGATAAGATCTTTCAGCCGTTTTTTACGACCAAGCCGAAAGGTACAGGCCTGGGATTGGCTATTACAAAACGACTCGTCGAGCAGCAGGGTGGAAGCATATTCGTAAGAGACAATCCGGATGGAGGGACTATATTCACGGTCAGTCTCGACATTAAATTAGTTGAAGAGATAAAGACAGTATGAAAAGCAAAGGAAGGATTTTTCTTATAGAGGATGATGAGATTATTTTATCAATGCTCTCAAGAACATTGAAGAAAGAAGGATACGAAGTATACTCTGAGGCTAAAACAGATGATATTCTGAACAAGATCAGGTCATGGTCTCCTGATGTTTTAATGCTTGACATCAGACTGCCGGGACAAAGCGGTCTTGATATTCTTCAGGAACTTAGAGATAAGGATATTGAAACCGAGGTTGTCATGATGACAGCGGATGTCACTGCAGAAAGCGCTGTCAGAGCCATGAAGCTTGGCGCTGCAGATTATCTGACAAAACCTTTCAATATGGATGAAGTGAAGATCGTCATAAGCAAAATCATTGAAAAGGAAAATCTTAAGCGGGAAGTCGAATACCTCAGAAAGGTCAGTTCCCCGATCCTTGCCAGGGAATTAATTGGAGAGTCAAAGGCAATAAAGAAATTAAAGACAAAAGCAGAAAAGATAGCGAAGGCCAATGTTTCGAGTATCCTGATAACAGGGGAAAGCGGGACAGGCAAAGAGGTCCTGGCGCGATACATCCATCACTCAATGCACGGCGACAGCGATGATGTATATAATCCTTTTATAGCTGTAAGCTGTACTGCCTTGCCCGAGCACCTTCTGGAGAGTGAACTCTTTGGTTACGAAAAAGGGGCTTTCACGGACGCTAAGTCCCCCAAGAAAGGCTTATTCGAAATGTCAAAGAACGGGACTATACTCCTTGACGAGATAGGGGACATGAAACATTCTCTTCAGAGTAAACTGTTGAGGGTGCTTGAGGAAAGGAGGGTGAGACGTATAGGCGGGAATGAGGAAATCCCCATAGATGTGACCGTGATAGCAACCACCAATAGAAATCTCGCCGATGCAGTAAAAAGCGGTGAGTTCCGGAGGGATTTATTCTACAGGCTGAGCACATTTTATCTGTGGTTGCCGCCGCTCAGAGACAGGGCGGAAGATGTGCTGGTGCTCGCAAGACATTTCATTTCAACATATGCCACCAAATATAACAATAAGACAATCAAAGGCTTTTCCCCTGAAGCCGAGAAATACCTGCTCAACTTTAGCTGGCCGGGCAATGTGAGGGAACTGAAGAATCTTATAGAAAGGATTGTCGCGCTTGAGAATACCGATGTAATACTGCCTGAATATCTGCCTAATTGGATTCTTGACCAGCCTGTAAAAAAGAGTTCTTCCTCAATCAACAGTTTTATCCTCCCTGAAAAAGGTATATCACTTGAAGAATTAGAAAAAGATCTTCTCAAACAGGCCCTCGAAAAGGCTAAAAATAACAAGACCCATGCAGCAAAGCTTTTGAGCATGAGCTATGATTCCTTCAGGTATCAGCTTAAGAGGTACGGCCTTGAATAATTTTCTTGCAGACCTCTGTTTCTATATGAATTCAATCCCGGCCCTGTAATTATTGTTGTCAACCACCATACTCCATTTTATAATACCTGCCTTATGCTCTGTAATATCAATGTTGAAAATGAACAGATGACCGGGCTTCAAAGGATGAAAAGTACGGATACCCATTCCTTTGCTGCTGATGTCAATAATACAGCATTCCAGGCTTTCCATATGAGGGTCTGTGCGGTTATGATGTTCCAGATAATAATTGATATCCTTCATGAGCGCCGTTCTCTGAAACAGTCTTCTGTCCTTTATTGATTCAGTCCCGTCGAAATTATAATTCCTGAAAGAATCATCTTTTTTCAATGCCTGCCTTGCAATTATCTTGATCTGAAGGAGGTCGAACGGCTTGCCTATAAACATATATGCATTGTCTTCAATCAGTTTTCTGCTGTCATCAGTCACGGATCCCGCCGTCATAATTACAATCTTCGTTTCAGGAGATAACTCCTTTATTTTTTTCATGACATGCAGACCGTTTAAATCCGGGAGCTGGATGTCAAGGAAGCAGAGGTCGAAGAAAGAGGAGTTGATTTCTGTGATAGCATCTTTGCCATTATTAAAAGTTTTAACCTCTGCAGGGAAATCAGAGTTTCTATTAATGATCCTCGACATCAGACTGCAGATTGTAGGATCATCATCAATTATCATTATCCTCTTCATCAGAGATTTTGTAAAAGCAATTAATATACCACCGGCATGTGAGCCTGCTCTTTCAACAAATCCATTGGTTTTATTTACTTTTATAAAATCAAAGAGTAAAAAGAATATACAAGGCAGGGCATAACATGGTGAAATGACCAGGCAGGTTCGGTGAATTTACCATTTGAGTTTTTAAAAAAATTCCGCAACAACGCTAACCCATTGTTTTTTATGTCTGTTGCCTATTTAAGAATGCTGGCATAATGTTTGCTCATATAATAGTACAGACAATTAATGCATATTGAGCAATCAAGGGTTAAAGGAGGTGATAGGAAGCAGGAAATATTTTTTGAGATTCCGTGGATGAAAAGGCCTAACTCCGGGCGATCGGGGGGCGGAAAGCCGAATGGTCTCACATATGAGACTGCATGGCTGCCATCCGGGTATTAGTTTTACAGTAATTCTAAAAAATCAAAAGGGGGTATGAAATTGAAAAAGATTTTAATTGTATTAATAGCAATGACACTTATAACCGGCCTGGCAGCGATGGTATATGCAACCGGTGACGGGGCAGGCATAGTAACAAGCCCGCATGATTTTTCTTCCGCTCTATGGAATGCAACAGGCGAGATATGCGTGACGTGCCATACGCCTCATGCCGCAATAACCGGAGAGCAGCTTTTATGGAACCATGCAATGAGCACCGCTACCTATACAATGTATTCGAGCGCAACACTGACTGCCAAAAACATGACAGTGGATGCCCAGCCCACAGGGATAAACAAGCTGTGTCTGGCATGCCATGACGGCACAGTCGCACTCGACTCGTTCGGTGGCGCAACAGGCATTACGATGATTTCTCCAACCTATCCTGCTCAGATGAATATCGGGACCAATCTGAGTAAAACCCATCCTATCGGGGTAGTATATGATGACGATCCCATAGATGGTTCAGGAGATATGAATCTCCGGCCTGCTGCCACTACTGCAATGGGCTTGAGCGGATTTATCTCCGACGTCCTTGAGGTCGGAAAGATCACATGTCATTCATGTCATGATGTCCATAACCAGGAATCAGCTCCAAATACTGAACTCCTGAGAGTTGCAAACACAGTTGCCGCAGGCGGTACCGCATCAGGACTTTGCCTTACCTGCCATATCAAGTAGGATTTCCATAATGAAAGAGGGGGTGAAACAATCAGTTTCATCCCCTCTTTTTTTTGTGGGTGAAATGAAATGACGGGATAGTAACTGTGTATGGAAGAATAAGCAATTCCGATATACATTCCTATAATGTGTCATTCCGAACTTGTTTCGGAATCTCAAGATTAATAAAATACATTATGAAAGGCGATAAGCAGTACTATGTCTATATTCTTACGAACAAATCCAATAAAGTGCTTTATATAGGAGTAACGAACGATCTGAGCCGGATAATTCATAAATTATGACAATACAGAAAGCACATAGCATTCTCGCTCATTCTCGGTCTTCGACCTCCGAGGTATTTGGCCTCTTTATACCCCCCTTGAATTCCCCCCTTATCAAGGGGGGACTAAGGGGGGTGTGTCTGAATATCGGCCAAATAAAGCCGCTCAAATACTATGTCCTTTCTGTTGTCAGGGAATTTTATGAATATGAAGGTTAATCCGTAGAATGTTTGAACACAAGAATAAACTGATGGAAGGGTTTACGAAGAAATACAACCTTGTGAAACTTGTTTATTGTGAAGCAGCAAGCGATGTAGAAAGCGCAATAAGAAGAGAGAAACAATTGAAAAACTGGCATAGAGATTGGAAAATCAATTTAACAGGCTGCTGAAAAAGTCTCTTTTTGTCATTTCGAGTGAAACGAGAAATCTTAAGAGCCGTTATGATCCAATAAGTTTTAAGATTCCTCGTCGCCTTCGGCTCCTCGGAATGACACAAAAACTTAGTTTTTCAGCAGCCTGTTAATAGCAGAGTTTAATCCTGAATGGATCGATTTAACCCTGAACTTGAATTCAGGGCAGATTAGGAGATGCTGAAACAGGTTCAGCATGACAGATTAGAGTCCATTACGGAACAGGTGATGATTACACTGCGTTTTCGTAAATTGACAGTAAAATTAATTGTCTGCTAATGTATGAAAATTATTCAGACATAATCACAGAAAAAAGAAGGAAGTATAATTGAAAAGATATCTGAGCTTTCTTTTCCCTTTCCTTATGGTCTTATCTTTTGTCTTTGCCCTGCGGGAATCAGCAAATCCCGGGCAATATCCTGACTGCTCCCGATGCCATAAGATCAAGTTTGAAGGCAAGACGGTACATCCTGTTATAAAAACCGGCGGATGCGTTGCCTGTCATACGCGGCCCCATGAGAGGGAGGCAAAGCCATTGAAATTCCTTTTTGCAAAGGGACTGGATCTTTGCTGGGGATGCCACGATAAATCTAAATTCACAAAAAAAGTTGTTCATTCCCCTGTAGCAGCTGGTGAGTGTAAGTCATGTCATGATGTGCATGTGACTGACGCCCCGCGACTTTTGCTCTCAAAGATGCCGGATCTGTGCTTCAACTGCCATGATGCGAATAAGATAACAAATAAAATAAACCATCCGCCTGTTGCAGAAGGCAGATGCACTTCATGCCATGACCCCCACAGCAGCGATGCTGCGAAGCTCCTCCTGTCCGATACGCCGGCGCTATGTTTCAGGTGCCACGAAAAGGAAAGGTACATATCAGATAAAAAGAAGAGACATCATGCGCCTGTTGCTGCCGGCATGTGCATGAACTGCCATGACCCGCATGCCTCCTCATCAGAGAAGTTGCTTATGAGCGCCGTGCCTGACTTATGTTTTAACTGTCATACAAAGGACAAGTTTGGCAAGAAAAACAGCCATTCTCCCGTTGTTAAAGGGAGACTATGCATGAACTGCCATGACCCTCATCAGGCTGATGCAGATAAGCTTCTTTTTGCAGGGCCGGAGGATTTCTGTTTTAAATGCCATGATATAAAAAGATTCAAAGGGCTCACTCCTCACCTTCCTGTAAATGAAGGCAGGTGTCCTGACTGCCATGATCCGCATTCAACTGATTATCAGGCGCAGCTTGTTGAACCCATGCCTGAACTGTGCTTTAAATGTCATTCATCGCCGCTGAAAGATACAAAGGGAATAGAACTTCCTCCTGTTAAGGATATCTTTGATAATAAAGAGATGAAGCTCCATAAGCCCGTTGCAGACGGACAGTGCACAGGATGTCATTCACCGCATCCTAATGACAATTACAGGCTGCTGAAAGGAAATTACCCGAGAGAATTCTATGCCGTATTTTCCGAAGAGGCCTACAGTCTCTGTTTTATCTGCCATACTGAGACCAGGGCATTCACTGAACCGAGGACGCTTACCCATACGAAATTCAGGAACGGCAACCTCAATCTGCATTACAGGCATGTGACCAGAGAAAAAGGCAGGACATGCAGTGTATGCCATAACTATCACGGTTCAAGAAACACAAAAATTATCAGGGAGAATTTTAATTTCGGGAAAAAAGTGTTGTCGATGACCTTTCAGGAGACTGTTACAGGCGGAAGCTGCACAACCGCCTGCCACAGGGTCGCGGCATATGACAGGTATGATCCTGTGTTCAACCTTATAAAAACAACGCCGCGTCCCGGCGCTGATGCGACAGAAGAAGAACTGATGCTGTTGAAAGAAAGAGATTTTCCGGGGCAGAAAGATATGCCGGCGAAGGAAGACAGGGGAGGTTCACGGAAGAATGAAAAGAAATAATGTCTATTTTATTTCATGGAGGAGAACAATGAGAAAAATCGTTTTGGGGCTTTTCAGTATAATCCTTCTCTTGGGGTGCGCAACACCTGAAAAGCCGGTACAACAGGAGACTGTATTTTATCCGATGCCGCCGGTTAAGCCGAGGCTTCAGTTCCTTACTTCTATTACGAGTGAAGAGGACATAGGCAAAAAACAGAGCGCGCTTGAGGAATTTCTGCTGGGCAAGCTACCTCCACTAAAGATGATAGACAGGCCTTACGATATAGGAGCGGTCAAAGGGGCGATCTATATATCCGACAGGACACATAAAAATGTCCTTATTATCGACCTGAGAAACAAGACCTTTGATTATATAAAGTCCAAGGGGCTGGGTTCCATACAGGATCCGGCAGGCATATGGGTTACAGAGGACGGCTATAAGTATGTGGCTGATTTCGGCAGAAAACAGGTATTGCTTTTTGACAATGACAACAATTTCGTGAGGTTGTATGGCGAGAAGGACCAATTCGGCAAGCCCCTTGATGTAGCAGTTTACAAGAATAAGATCTATGTATGTGATTTTGACAAACACCAGATACTCGTCCTTGATAAAGACTCCGGGGCAACAATTCAGACGATAGGTGAAAGTGGCATGGACGAAGGAAAGTTTTACAAACCAACCCATGTTATCGTCGACAAAAAAGGCAATATATATGTGGATGACTCTTTTAATTACAGGATACAGAAATTCAGTCCGGAGGGTCAATTTGTGAAGGCGTACGGTTTTCACGGAGACGGACTTGGAGCATTTGCACGGCCGAAAGGGATTGCCGTTGACAATGATGGACACCTTTACGCTGTTGATGCGGCCTTTGAGAACGTCCAGATATTTGATGAAGAGACCGCACAACTCCTTCTCTTCTTCGGTAAATACGGACCAGACCCCGGGGACATGTATCTGCCAAACGGCATATATATTGATTACACCAATATAGAATATTTCAAACAATATGAGGATAAGGATTTCAGGATAAAATATCTCGTATATGTGGGGAACATGCTGGGTGAGAAGAAGCTCAATGTATATGGTTTCGGAGATTGGGTGGGCGCTCCCATGCCGGGGATGTGACCCCCGGAGGCTAAACTTCCTGTAGCAGGGAAAATTCCTTATTGAGGCGAATTTGAAATTAAGGAATGTATAAAGGAAGAAAAAATAGGATTTTAAAGGTTTTCTTTTTGTTGTGGTTTATCGTTCTGATGACAACAGGTTGCGATAAATACACAAAGCATAAAGTGCTTACATTTTTCTTCACAGGGGTGCCGCCCATTGAGGAGGAAAATACCCTTTCTGATGAAAAAGAGAAAAAAGGCGTTGTCAGTGTCAGGGAAAAAAAGAAGATAACGCCGCCCGTGCCCCCGGTATTTGTTCACGGGCCATATGGCGCAAAGCTCTGCGATCAGTGCCATAGTCCATCAGGCAAAGGGGGGTTCAGAAGCTTTGGAGGAGCGCAGTCCGGTAAAACAGAGTCCTCTTTTCAGGGAATGATAGGGCAGGTCAAGGCATTAGATGAACTCTGCACTGATTGTCACATGCACAAGTCGGTCAAGTTGATTGAGGCGAGGGGTCTGCAGGCTCATAAGCCGGTATCAGACGGCATGTGCACGACATGCCATAACGGGCACCAGTCTCAAAATCTTTATATGCTTATGAAAGAGAAAACTACGGAGCTGTGCGCGACATGCCATTTCAAGGGCGATGCCCGGCTCATCGAAAGTCATTCAAAGAATGAGGAATGCATATCCTGCCATAATGCCCATATGGGTAAGGGCAGGTTTTTGCTGAAAAAAGACTTTGATGAAATATTTTAGGATTGAGAGGGAACCTCCATCTGACGGCATTTTTTAAAAGACAGTTTTTGAAAATGATGTTGAGCCTGACCTGCATAACTTTTTTTGTGCCTTTTACAGGGGATATCGCAGAGGCGAGAAGATATTTTTTAATCGAGAGGCCGCAGCTGGGATTTGAGGTTTCCTATGAGCTGGATGAAGAGGAAAGAGAGGGGCCGTTTATAGACACAAAAGATACTGCATCCACATTCACTGAGAGCCTTGAGATAGAGACAAAAGGGTGGTTTTATCTTCCGGAACTCCTTATATATAAGCTCAGACTGATACCCGAGTGGGAGCAGACAAGAGAAGACGGAAATGGCGGAGACACGAGAAAGAGCAGAAAGTTCTTTCTGAACTATTCAGTCAATCTTGTATTCCTGCAGAATAAACCTTATACGTTAAAGTTTTTTGCTGAAAAATTTCATTCAACTATAATTAACAGCTTTGCAGCAAATTCTAAAAGAGAAGGCAGTTCATATGGCGGCAGCCTGTTTCTTAAGTACAGGGTGTTGCCGACCAATATCCTGTATAAACATTTTGAAAGCAGACAAACCGGATTATTCAGATCAAAAGATAAAAGGGATGAATGGCGTTTGAATATGAGATACAGCAGGCATCTGGGCAATACAAATCTGGATGTCTCTTATATAGACAGCACTCATGAGTATATGGGTTTTCTCTCCAGCGTCAGACAAAAAACCGCCTCGCTGCAGAATATTTATCCACTTACAGAGGACAAAATGTTAATGCTCAGCTCAAACTTCTTATATAATGATACGAAGAGCAATGACTTCGAAAGCACAAGATATTCTTTATATGAAAATCTCAGCTGGAACCACAGCAGGAATCTGAAGACATATTACACTTTAATGTACAGCCTGGATGACTCTACGCATTTCCGGACAGAAAGGAAAGAACTCGGTTTTAAGCTAATCCATCTCCTCTACGAAAATTTAACAACCTCTTTTAATCTGGATGGTTCAAGAGTTGAATTTTCAGGTGGAAGGGAAGCTTCCTATAGAGCAGGGCTGACGTTTGATTACAGAAGGAAAATACCATGGGGCACGCTGAACATCAGCGTGGGACATAATTATCATGTTGTTGATGTGAAGAACAGGCCCAGCAATATACAGATCATAGATGAGCCACATATCCTCAGAACTGGCGAGGTTACGCTTCTGGATCATGAAAATGTCGATATAAGCTCCATCATGGTTACTGATGCCAGCGGAACAATAGTATATATAAAGGATATAGACTACAGGATCAGCGGGATAGACTCATTTATCAGGATAAGCCGCATCCCGTTAGGTTCAATAGCAGACGGTCAGGATGTGCTTGTCAGTTATCAGTATCTCGCTAATCCTCCCTTTGATTATTCCATATTCAGACAGACATATGGCATTAATCTCAACCTGTGGTCTGCCCTGACTGTATATTACACATATAATCATTTGAAGCAGAGCTTTATCTCGGGCATCCCACCCGATGTTCTTTCAAATTCCACTACACATATCGCCGGGACCGAGTTTAGATGGAAGTGGACAGAGACAAGACTGCGATTTGAGGATACTTCCCAAACCCCGGGTATATCAACAAGAAAGTGGCGTGCTGAGGAGACATTGACTTTCAGGCCGATGACAAATTTATTTATCAGTTTAACAGGACATTACGGAATAACAAAATTTAAAGACAGGGGTGACATAGAGAAGCATTACGGCCTTGGATTTAATATCCAGGCTGTGCTTAAAAGGCGGCTCAGGCTTGAGATAAGGGGATTTCGAAACAGGGTTTCCGGTGAATCAGAGAAGATCTTCAGCACCGGTTTATCATCTTCCCTGGAGTGGGATTACAGGTTATATAATGCTAGTATAATATACAGATATCTGGATGAAAAAGATGATATAAATCATGATATGATAAAAACACATTACCTGCTTTTTAGCATAAAAAGGAAACTTTGGTAGACATCCGGAACAGAGGACAGGGAGTAAACAAGAAAATGTCGGTCATAAAGAATATGAAGTCTGGATTCAGCCGCATTATGACGGTCCAGGTTATTTTTTTCAGTCTTGTCTTGAGCGGATGTTTTCAGGAAGCCGTTAAGGTAACCGAGCCCCTGCCCGATATAATATGGCCCAAACCTCATGAGGTTCCTAGAATAAGGTTTGTAAATTCCATATCAGGGCCGCAGCACCTGCGAATATCAGAAGGGTTGCTGAAGAGGTTGTTTAAGTATTTTACGGGCAGGGCCGAGATGTTACTTGTGTCACCCCATGGTCTGGCTGTGGATTCTGAAGGGAGGCTCTATGTCATTGATACATATCTGAAAAAAGTACATGTATTTGATGTTAAAAGAAACAATTTTTATACATTCCCTGAGAAAGGGGTATCCCTTACTATGCCGATAGATCTGGCGGTCGATAATAAGAGGGGTTACATATTCGTTACAGACTCTGCGGAGGCATCCATAAAGATATTCAAAAACGGTGGAACAGAGAATGCAGGCGAAATAAAAAGGGGAGCAATAGGGCGGCCTACAGGGATAGCTGTCAACGAAAAGACAGATGAACTGCTCGTTGTTGATACAATGAATTCAAATATCCTGAGGTTCGACCTGAATGACAATCGTCTCAAGGGAATTATCGGGAGCGATGGCCAGGCACATGGCAAGTTCCATTACCCTACAAGTATATTTGTATCAAAGGATGGAAACATTCTTGTATCGGATTCACTTAATTTCAGGATACAGGTCTTTTCGTCTGCCGGAGAATTTATAAGAGCATTCGGGGAGGCAGGGGACTCACCGGGTTATTTTTCAAGACCAAAGGGCGTGGCTGCTGATAGCGACGGCAACATATATGTTGTGGATGCCCTTTTTGATAATGTCCAGATTTTTGATAAAAATGGAAGGCTGCTCATGGCATTCGGCAAACCTGGTAATTATTATGGCGAATTCTGGCTTCCAACAGGTATATTTATTGATAGAGATGACAATATATATGTATCAGACACTTACAATAAGAGGGTGCAGGTTTTTAAGTACATGAAAGGAGATGAGTTTATAAGCCCATGAGTCTTTTCAGGATTCTGATATTTTTAGGTTTTTTTATGAATTTTTTACCCGTTATGGATGCATCTGGCATGAGTGTTGTCGATACAAAACATAATCTTTCAATTACAGGTCCGGGGCCGATAAAGGCTGCTGTAGAGCAAGAAGTGTGTATTTTCTGCCATACTCCCCATAATGCAAGGAGTGATATCCCTTATTTATGGAACCGTAATGACTCGACAGTTAATTATATAACATATCAGAGTTCAACCCTGTATTCAGTAGTCGGACAACCTACAGGCGCATCGAAATTGTGTCTTAGCTGTCATGACGGCGCTATTGCCCTCGGAGCGTTAATCTCCAGAAACATAGAGGTCATTTTTGCAGGGGGAGTACGCTTTATCCCCGAAGGTCCCACTAAGCTCGGCAATGATCTCTCTGACGATCATCCTGTATCCTTTATTTATGACAGCAATCTCGCACTCCAGAATCCTGAGCTTGTTGACCCAGCAATACTCCCGCCCGGGATAAAGATGGACAGCGACGGACAATTGCAGTGTACTGCATGTCATGATCCCCATGATGATGCCAATGGCAAATTCCTTATTATACCTAATAACTTTTCTAACCTCTGTACCGCATGCCACATGAAGAACGGATGGCTCTTAAGTTCGCATTCCACATCGAATGCCTTATGGAACGGCGTTGGTGTTGATCCATGGCCTCACACATCTTACAATACAGTCTCTGAGAATGGATGTGAAAACTGCCACAGGCCGCACACAGCAGGAGGGCATGAAAGGCTCCTTAATTTTTCTTTTGAAGAGGACAACTGTATTGTATGTCACAACGGCAATGCAGCTTCCACAAATATCGAGAATGAACTGACGAAAACATACAGACATCCGGTGCAGGATTTTACATCCTTGCATGATGCTGCAGAAGATTTCACATCAGGCGCTGTCCCAAAACATGTGGAATGTGTGGACTGTCATAACCCCCATCAGTCTAATACAGATCCATCGGCAGGCGCTCCTCAGGTATCAGGCGCTGTCAAGGGTGTGAAGGGTGTGTTCGCCTCCGGTCAACAGACAGAAAATTCCCTGAATTTATTTGAGATATGCTTCAAATGTCATGCCGACAATAACGTAATAAGCATAGTCCGGATTACACGGCAGATCGAACAGCTTAATACGAGGCTTGAATTTGATCCTTCAAACCCATCATTTCACCCTGTAGAGACCCAGGGGGTTAATCCGAATGTCCCGAGTCTTCTCCCTCCATATACAACTACAAGCATACTGTTCTGCACTGATTGCCATAATAACGACAATGCTGTAGGCCCAAGGGGCCCTCATGGGTCGAATTATAAATATATGCTTGAAAAGAACTATGTAACGCAGGACCTTACCCCGGAAACCTCTGACAACTATGCCATTTGCTATAAATGCCATGACAGGACGAGTATTTTAAGTGATCAGAGTTTCAGGTTTCACAATAAACATATAGTGGGGGTGCAGACGCCATGCTCGGTCTGCCATGATGCGCATGGGATAAGTTTTACCCAGGGCACTCCGATTAATAACAGCCATCTCATTAATTTTGATATAACTATTGTCCAGCCTGATGGCATGGGAAGATTGTATTTTGAAGATTTAGGGATTTTCAGCGGCAGGTGTTTTCTGAATTGTCATGGGAGAGCGCATAATGAGACTATGCCATATTAACGGACATCTGGTAAATTCACCAGGCAGAGTTGGTGTTTTCACCAGCTAATAATGAGAAGAAATCCTCTAACATATATAACCCGCTGTTTTCTATGCGTATTCTTATGGTGATAAGATGGTATAACATTTGCTTTTTTAATATAACAAACTGCCGAACCTTTGTAATTCCGGACTTACTGATATGGTCATAAGTATGAAGACATTGATTATAGAAATCCCTCCTAACCTCCCTTTGCCAAAGGGAGGAACATACCCCTCTTTGGCAAAGTCGGAGACTCGACTCTACGAGAGGGGCAAGGGGAGATTTTTCAATAATGATGCCTTACTTATGCACTCCTTAGTAATTCATTAAAGTATTAAAAGAGCAGGCAGACTTTAATATGATTTTGAAAATCAAGTTAAACGGAAATACAAAACTTTTAAAGGAGACTTTGCCATGATAAGGGGGAAAAGCATTTTAGCAGTTTTATTTTTTATAAGTATATTTTCGATGCTGATATTATTATCCGGACCTGCCTTTGCTGTATGCACAGAC
>JBFMDL010000056.1:0-20409 GCA_040753635.1 Nitrospirota bacterium
ATAAAGAACCACCGCAGGTACTGCTTACGGATGCTGTATACCCGGTATTGGGCGTTACAGTGAAGGTTGTTGTTGAGCCGTGGCTTACAGTCCTCGATGCAGGGCTGATGCTGCCGTTTGAACCGGCCGCAGCTGTGATGGTATAAGTCTTAAGGGCGAACGTTGCCGATAGATTCTTTGCAGCATCCATTGTAACAGTGCAAGTACCGGTACCTGTGCATGCCCCTGACCAGCCACTGAAGGTAGAGTTTGCTGATGCTGATGCGGTAAGGTTCACAATAGTGCCGGAATTATATGAAGCAGTGCCGGTATTGCCGTTCCAGGTCAATGAGCCGGTGTTGGCCGTCACATTGCCGCTGCCTGTTCCGCTTTTTGTTATTGTAAGGGTGTAGGTAGTTGTACCCCCTGCCGGCAGTGCTGTCTTGCTTACCTCGTTTGAGTACCCGCTTTCATTTCCAAGTGTATTTATTGCAGTAACCGCAAAGTAATAAAGCTGTCCATCAGTCAGATTGGCAACCTGAGAAGTTACAACGCTGTTTGTATCATTAACATTAACGGTCTGCGTATAATTACCCGATGAAGTGCCATAATATATTTTATAATCGCCGTTAAAATATGTTATCGGTGTTCCATCGGCATTGGTAGCAGGTGCATCCCAGCTCAAGGGTGCCTGACCGGCATAGACATTACCTGCTGATATAAAAATTGCACTTAAAATTATAAGGATTGAAATACACTGTGAAAAATAATGAGTAACCCTATATATTAATTTTAAAAAATCAAAATATTGTGACATGAGCACCTCCTTTAATTTGCCAACTTCCTGATTAATAACTTCTAAAGGTCAAAAAAAAGCCTGTCTCTTTAAGGGAAACAGGCTTTAAGGTGTTTAATTCAATACAAGCGCTGTTTCTTCGGCAGCCCGGCCATCCCTCAGCAAAGGATCCGTGGCTTTGCGCCCTCCGGTTACCCAGAGTTTACCCTTTCGGAAACTTTATACTTTGAAGTTCTTTCAAAGATCCTGCAGTACAGATTAAATCTGTATTGCCATTTTAAGCATAAATATATATATATAAAGAATCTGTGATTAATATCACATGAAACAATATATCTATCCATAAATCTTTATATATAACAGCAAGCAATATGCCAAGACTGGGATATATTTGCAATGTATTGATATTAAAGAATAAAATCGAGAATATAATGATGTTGTTATTAATTTTGATTATAATTTGAAGGGGTTTTCATACAGCAAAAATAGATAATCAAGGTAAAATTATTATTTATTCAGTAAAATCAAGAAGATTTATGTGTATGAAATTTCATGCACTGTTATGAAACTAAATAAATAGGCAGGCCAATATACTTAACCCTCACTATTCATAAATTTTCAGCTTGTGAATGATATGGGTTAAATTTAATACACGAGGACAATAAAAAGTTAATTTTTTTTGTAATCATTAAGGTTAATACTATATTTTTTGATCAGATTATAAAAATCAGCACGATATTTCCCTGCTAATTTAGCGGCTTTGGTGACATTACCGCCAGTAATTTCAAGAAGATGGATTAAGTAGTTTTTATCGAATTCTGCTCTGGCTTCGCTAAGAGGCTTCAGCGGCTCAGTATAGGACAACTTTTTCTCTTGCAGGATATATTTTTCAGAAATGAAATCCTGCTGCGTCATAGCAACAGCATATTCGATTACATTTTTTAATTCCCTGACATTGCCGGGCCAATCAAATTGCATAAGCCTTTGTATGGCATCAGGAGTCAAGCCTTTAATCCCTTTTCCCATCTGCCGGCTAAAATTCTTTATAAAAATATCCGTTAACGGCAGGATATCCTCTTTTCTTTCTCTCAGGGGCGGCAAGTTGACCGGGATAACGTGAATACGATAAAAAAGGTCTTCCCGAAAACGTCCTTCCTTGACCTCGGTCTGAAGGTCTTTATTTGTTGCAACAA
Organism: Nitrospirota bacterium; assembly: GCA_040753635.1. GTDB lineage: Bacteria > Nitrospirota > Thermodesulfovibrionia > Thermodesulfovibrionales > UBA6898 > JBFMDL01. Next base: position 1,969 of record JBFMDL010000056.1, read on the forward strand.
TAACCCTGACATCCACGTTTATTGATTGTTTACCGCCAACAGAATAAAATTGCTTTTCCTGTAGAACACGTAAAAATTTTGCCTGTATAAGAAGAGACATATCGCCTATCTCGTCGAGAAAGATAGTCCCTGTATGTGCTTCTGTGAATAAACCTTTTGTACTCTGTACAGCGCCTGTAAAGGCGCCCTTTTCATGGCCGAAGAGTTCACTTTCAAGCAGCTGTTCCGGTATTGCAGCACAATTGATAGCTATGAAAGGCCTGTCTTTTCTGGGACTTGCAAGATGTATAGTCTTTGCAATGAGTTCCTTGCCGGTGCCGCTTTCTCCGTGAATATAGACTGTAGAGTCTGTACCGGCAATATGGGATATCTTTTCAAGCACAACCCGCATCTTTTCACTTCTGGCCACAATGTTTGAAAAATCGAATTGCTCGCCTAAAAGACCTTTAAGTCTCCTGATCTCTGTGGTCAGTCTGCGATTCTCCAAAGCCCTCTTTGCCTGAAAAAGAAGCTCCTGAGGGTCAAAAGGTTTTGTCAAATAGTTAAAAGCGCCTTTCTGCATGGATTCCACGGCACTTTCAATGCTTCCATATGCTGTAAGGATTATAACGGGTATCTCCGGGTTAATTTTATGAAAATCCTGCATCAAAGAAATCCCGTCACGATTTGATAACTGCAGATCGACAATCGCCAAATCAAAAGCGCGATTTCTCATCTCTTCAATCGCTTTTTCCTCTATGCTTACAGCGACCACATCGTACCCTGAGGATTCAAGTCTTATGCTTAATAGTTCCAGGAGGTTTTCGTCGTCATCTACAACCAGAATACATGGAGAAATCATTTCTTCATTCCCTATCTGGACATCTCCTTCTTCATTTCTTCAATCTCAATATCAACCTGCTTTGATTTTTCGATAACACGAAGCACCCCGATCCATATCTCTGACTCCTGAACAAGAAGGCTTTGCGGGTAATCTTTCATAACTCTCTCAAAAAAACCAAGTGCTTTCTTAATGTCTTTTTTCGGATTGCGATAATCGGCATATATTAATCCTGAATTGAAAAGCGCTTCGTCAGCCGGCGCATTCTTGCCTGTAATAGCTAAAACCTTATTATATTCTCTCAGCGCTCCTTCGTAATCCCCCTGCGACAAAAGTTTATTGGCGCGGAAAAGACTTTCGTTTACAGACCTTTTTTCGTCTGCTCTTTTTGTTAATTTGTCAATTGTTTCAAGCGTAGAAACCCAAGTTTTTGCCTGTTCAACCAGGGGGCTTTGAGGGTAATCCTTTTCCAGCCTTTTGAACATTTCAAGTGAAGCCTTATAATCCTTCCTGTTATTGCCATGGTGGACATAAATAAGTCCCATATTAAAAAGGGCCTCATCCGCGGGCGGAGTGTTATTAGACATCGAAAGAACTAACTGGTTTTCTTTAATGGCATCTTCAAGATTTCCATTTTCAACCAATTCGTTAGCAGCAAGAAGATGTTTGTAAACCTCTTTCCGGTGTCCGGCTTTATTGTTTGCATCCTTGCCGACCCCTTTCAGTGCATTGCATGCTGAAAGAGAAATGAGGATTATGCCTGCAATACAAAAAAGAATATACTGCCTTTCCCCGGTGCGCTTTCTACCCAAATCTTTCCCCCATGAGCGTTTATTATATGTTTAACAATTGCCAACCCTAACCCGGTGCCCTTCAGGCGATTCGAATTTGTCATCGTCGCCTGCTTGAATTTGTCAAAAACAGTTTGCATATCTTCTTTTGATAAGCCCGGTCCTGTATCTGCCACTGATACCTGTACGCCGCCGTCAACAGGATTGGCAAATACCCATATATAGCCATCTTTAGGTGTAAACTTCAGAGCATTTGCCATAAGATTTCTCAACACTTGAAGAATTCTTTCTTTATCCATTTTAACAGGATTCAATTTTTTACTGACTATTACTTCGATCCTGATATTTTTGGACTCAGCCAAAGGCTCGGTTTCAAAAACAGCCTTTTTTATCAAGGTTGAGATATCTGACTCAGTAAAATTATATGACATCATCCCGGCTTCCATCTTTGACAAATCCAGAAGGGAATTTATCATGTCAAGCAACCGATTGCTCTCTTCTTTAATTATGTTAAGCAGTCTGTTCTGCTTCGGCGTTGTTTCACTCGCCCTGCCCTCCATCAAAAGATTAATGCCTTCCTTGATTGAGGTAAGCGGGGTACGCAGTTCATGAGACATCAGCGAGAAAAAATCTGATTTTATTTTATCAACTTCTTTCAGTTTTTTGCACATTAAGTTAAAAGCCTGAGACAGTTCTTTTATCTCAGGAGGCGAAGAAATAGTGATATTGCTGTCAAAATTACCGCCGGCAATTTCCTGGGTTTTTTTCTTCATGACAGAAAGCGGTTTTGTTATGCTTCTTGTCATGATAAAGGAGATAATTATTATAAAAACAAAAGACATTAAGGTTATTATAATTGCAGCCCTCCGAGCTTTGCTTCCCGATTCGCCGAGATTCTTGATTTTGTCATATGTTTCCTGCTGTGTATAAGCCCTCAAGTTCTTCAGTTCAGACATTATCGCCGCGACATTTTTTTCTTTCTCCTCCATGTACCAGTTCTGCAGATAAGTCTTTTGTGAGCTTATATATTCAACTTCTTCATTAATCAATGTCTCATAATTCTTATGGTAATCCTTTATTCTTTTTAGTATCTGGTTTTTATTGTATGAATCGGTTATTGACATCGTCTGATTAAGCGATTGCGAAAAATCGTTTCTCGCAGTTATAAACTGCTCATAAAGGGCCTTGTCTTTTGTAATAATATATTTTCTTTCATATCTGACCTGCGAGATCAGGGAATCTGTCATTTTTTTTTCATATTCAATCAGACGGTTATCGACCTGCAGGATGGAATGAGTAACATCTTCAAGCTGGATCAGATATTTGATGGCATAGACATTAACAGACACCACCAGAACAAAAATTGAAAAATAACCGATAATCAGCCGCGAAAATATAGTCAATCTCATGGCCGTCCAAAATATTTTAAAAAAAGGCCTGTCTGCGTGCAACGCACAGGCAGGCTGGATGCCGGATAAACACAATGACGACACCTTATAAAATTAATCCACATCATAATACTCTTATAAGGATAATACAGAGTAGCCTTGATTACATTTAATATCAAAACGAGGTTTAACATCTGATATCATGTCGATTTATTGTGTTTATGAGGCGTTCAGCCATATCAATATTCTTATTCTGGACAACTATGAGTCAATCCCATTTTTTATACAAGATGATCCACCGGTTAAAATAAAGACACGATATATTTTCAAACATTCTCGAACAATTTCAAGAGGTAAACCTAAGATGATTCTTCATGAAATCAGGGTTAAGGTGAATAAATTTATTTTTAAGTATGGCAATTTCCTTATCTTTCTGCCATCTGTCAATGACTCTGGTAACAGTTTCACGGGTTATGCCGGTCATATTGGCAATATCCTGGTGCGTGAGTTTAATATTAAGGGTAACCCCTTCGGTTGTTTTATTGCCGTATTCCTCGGATAGCATAAAAAACAGCATCTTCAGCCTGTCGGAAGCGCTCTTGAAGTTTAAAATCTGAATCCTCTCCCATGACTCACGTAGTCTTGCGCATAAAATTTCCAGTAACTTCTCGAACACTTTGCTCTGAGCATGTATTAACGCATAAAAATCTTTTCTGGATATAATGGATGTTAGTGTATTTTCAGCTGCCGTAACTGTCGCAGGCATTGTCTTGCCATCAATTAAAGCCATCTCTCCAAAAAAATCTCCTGCCTTATGCATGGCTAAGATTGTCTCTTTCCCGTCCTCTGAAATCTGGATTATTTTTACCTTGCCTTCCAGAATTATATACATAAACTCATTTGTATCTTCTTCATAAAGAATAATCTCGTTTTTTCTGAATTGCCGGACGGGCATTTTACTGCTGATCTGATGGAGTTCCTTATCAGAAAGTGAAGAAAAAAGTTGTATGTTTTTAAAAAGTTCGAATACATGCTCTTTCTTCACACTATCCCCTTGTGAGCCATTAAGTAATTATATCCCAAAATAATAATTACTTAATATATTAAAGCATTTCTCAATTACGTCCTGCTACTTTAGCAGAATCTTCTACAGATACCTGATAAAAACTGAATTATACAGGCAGCCTCCGGCCTGTCTTATTACCCTTCGGGTCCCTTATCGGGATTGCATGGCCTCTCACTAATCATAGCACAATATGAATCTATTGTATAAAGCAATAAGATACTGATTTTGATGTCTTACCACCTGTCTTTACATCAGGGCAATCAATGGTAAAAACAAAAAAGATGCCGGCCGGGGTGTTGATATCAGTCATTTTCAGGAATTAATTTGAGTTTTTATATTTACCGCTTGATTTATTTGTAAAATGAAGTAAAATTTTAATATGGGGGATTTGTGTTTAAGAAGAATAATTAGCTGAAAGACGGGATCAACCCAAACGTTGCATAAAAGGAAGGCATATGCGCTGTAAAAATTCTGCAAATCAACAGGATTTAATTATTATTCACATGAATGCAGACTTAACTAAAAGAGCATTTTACAGAGGGCTTGAGGGCTGTAAGGTGTTGACGGCAGCCCTTTTCCATCACATCTGCCTTCCATATCAGGAACATGTTTTGCAACCGGCGGGATTAATATTCGGGAAGGAAATTATTTTTCTATATGCAAATCCGGAAAGGGAAATTAATTGAGGCAATCATACAGTTTCAGTACTAATAGACAACTATGCATAAAATACTGGGGCAAAAAAATTTCCTCATTTACCAAAAAATCTTCAGAAGATGTCCTTGGTAAAAAATACTATGAAATATTTCCAAGGATATTCGTTGACAACAATGACGCGTTATCAGTTGTTTTCAAGACAAAAAATAAACTGATCCTCAAGGGATATTATTTTAATTGTCTTAATGGCAAGACAAAGGCTGATATAACAATCAGTCCCAGAAAAACTTCCAATGGCAGGATTAGTTCTATTAATGTCACAATTTCACCTTTGTCATCCTGCACAGTAGCTGAAGAGCTTTACAAATGCCAGCGGCTTATCGATATAGGGAAAACAGCTTCAACTCTTGCACATGGCGTCAGGAGTCCGCTGAATGCCATAAAAGGCGCTGTTGTATATCTCAGGGAGAAATATGCTAAAGAATCAACCCTGATCGAGTTCACTAAAATAATGGAAGAGGAGATCGCCCGTCTTGACCACTTTATCTCAAAATTCCTCAGTTCATCAATTTCGAATGCAGCCCCTTCTCTAATAAATGTCAACACATTGCTGGAGAAAATAAATATTATGACATCGCTCCAGGCTCATTCTTTGAATATCAACGTATCCCGCGAATTAGGCAATATCCCCGGCATAACGATAAATCCTTTTCAGCTTGAACAGGCCATCCTGAATGTTGTCAATAACGCAATAGAGTCCATGCCTTCCGGAGGAGAACTTGTTATAAGAACTTTTTCCGAAAAACGGTCCAGAAGGGATTTTGTCGTAATTGAGGTTTCAGATACAGGCGCCGGGATTTCTAAAAAAGGGATATTCAAATTAGAAGAAAAACCCTTTGAAGATACAGGCAGAGGATTCGGTATGTTTATCACGCGCGAGATCATTCGGTATTACAGTGGACATCTTGAAATAAAAAGCGAAAAAAATGTTGGAACTTCTGTGAAATTATATCTGCCTGTTGCTAAGCATCTTCCGGTGAAGTGATGATCAGTAACAACAACGGCAAAGTACTTATTGTGGATGATGAGCCCAACGCTGTCAGGGTGCTTTCGGCGATACTGGCTGAAAGCGGATATAACATTATTGAGTCATCCGGCGTCGATAAGGCTATCGGCGTACTTAAAAAAGAGGATATAGTTACAATAATAACCGACCTTAAAATGCCCGGCAAGGACGGACTTCAGCTTTTCGAATATTGTATTGAAACTTATCCCGACATCCCCGTGATATTTCTTACTGCATACGGAACGGTTGAATCCGCTGTGCAAGCCATTACAAGGGGGGCGTTCTATTATTTTATTAAGCCCCCTGATTACCCGAAACTCAAAAGCATCGTTGCGAGAGCAACAGAGCAGTGTCAATTAAAAAGAGAAATCAAAATTTTAAGAAGCAGGCTCGAGGGAGAGAAGAAGTACCATATTTTAGGCACTTCACCTGAAATGCTTAAAATATTTGAAACTATCGAGGCGATCAAGAATTCAGCAAGCAGCGTACTGATATACGGTGAAACAGGCACCGGCAAAGAACTTATTGCAAGGGCGCTGCACTTCAAGAGTTTTAGGAGCAATATGCCGTTTGTTGCGGTAAACTGTGCAGCTATTCCAGAGGAATTATTGGAATCCGAGCTCTTCGGCTATGAGAAAGGCGCTTTTACCGGCGCTTCTTCAAGAAGAATCGGGAGGTTTGAAGAGGCGTCAGGAGGAACACTCTTCCTCGATGAAATAGGGGAACTCGACATCTCACTGCAGGCTAAGCTTCTAAGGGCTTTTGAAGAACGGGAGATAGAGAGACTCGGCAGCAACAAAAAAATAAAGGTAGACTTCAGACTCATATCATCTACCAACAGGGATCTTAAGAAAGTTGTAGAAAACGGCAATTTCAGGGAGGACCTGTTTTACAGGATGAATGTAGTACAGATAACCTTGCCGCCTCTTTTAAAACGAAAAAATGACATTCCCCTGCTGGCTTCAGAATTTCTAAAAGAATTTTGTCTAAGGGAAAATAAAATACTTAAAATCTCCGATGAAGTCATGACAATTTTTAACAGTTATGCCTGGCCCGGGAATATCAGGGAGCTTCGAAATGTCATAGAGCGCGCGGTTGTTATGACAAAAAAAGGTTCGATTACGGCAAAGGCTTTGCCTGATGAACTTTTGACAGATGCGAGACAGACTGTTCCGTCTGCAAAACCATTGAAGGATATGCAGTTGCAGGCCATAAAAGACGCCCTAACTGAATGTAACGGAAACAAGGCAAAGACAGCCAGAATTCTCGGAATCTCAAGAAAAGCTTTATACAAAAAGCTGGAGGAAATTCAGCTATATAAATTGCAATAAGGTGGCGGAAATCATTATTTTAAGATTCTCAGAAGGCATTTTTAACCGAACAGCCTCTGAATATCAAAAAATTTTATCAATATATGTCGTTATAACCCCTCAAGGGAGTTTGCCGTAATGTTCGGGATCATTCTATCAATTGCCGCCGCTTTACTGCTCCTTGCCTTTTCTTTGCTCAGCATATCAAGAAAAAGGACGATAGCAGGCTCGATATTGTCTCTTAGCGTTTTTCTCTTAGCGGTAATAGAAATATTGAATCAGCTTTCACTGAATCTCGCCTCTGATTATTTTATATATAAAAAGATTGCCTTATTCTTAGAGTCATTTTTACCTGTGACACTCCTGATTTCAAGCATTAGCTACGCCCGGCAGAAACCTTTCAAGACCGTTTCCATCATCTGGGGGTTTATCATTGCATCAGCAATGTGCTTCCCTGCCGGCATTTTTTTCTTCGATATTGACAGCTTCTTCTATTCTCCGGACTTTCAGACCGAAAAAATACTCTTTCTTGGAGATGTGGGATACTGGTTCTATCTCGGGATAATGCTTTACTGTATTCTGGCGCTCATGAACTTCGAGGCAACATTTTCCTCAACTTCCGGCATCGACAGGTGGAGGATAAAATTTGAAGCGCTGGGGATAATGAGCATTCTCTCTGTCCTGATATTTTATTACAGCCAGGGCCTGCTTTACAGGACCATTAATATGAATCTGCTGCCGATCAGATCAGGTGTGTTCATCGTTGCTTCACTCCTCGCAGTGTATTCAAAAATCTTCAGAGAAAAGGAATCAAGGGTCGTTGTATCGCGATATATTCTGTACCGCTCATTATCTCTCCTTGTTGTAGGAGTCTATCTCATCACACTGGGTCTGATCGGGCAGGGGATGAAGTATTTCGATGTCTCTTTCAGTAAACATCTGACAGTGTTCCTTGCTTTTGTCGGTGGAATACTGGTGCTCCTTGTGCTGTTATCAGACACATTGCGGAGACATATAAGGGTATTTATCAGCAAACACTTTTATAAGAGCAAGCATGATTACAGGGAAGAGTGGCTGAAATTTACCGACAGGCTTGCAACATGCAGGACATTCGCTGATGTGCAGGAAGCCACTCTTACTACATTCAGGGAAATCTTTGGTCTGAAAGTCGCTTCCCTCTATCTTCTGGATAGCAAGAAAGAACGATATCTTCCTGTCTCCCCGCATCCGGAATCCGGCAACAGTTTGGCATTGGAAAAGTCTGCGGGACTTATTTCCTATTTCAGGGAACGCGGCAGGGTATTCGATACTTCTAATTATGATTATGTTGTAACTGAAGACGAGGATTCTTTCGTTAAGGCAAATAAGGCAGTCTTGATCGTTCCCCTCATATTCAACAAAAATGTGGAAGGCTTTGTAGTTCTTGGCTGGCAACTGGCAAGCGAGAGATTCAATTATGAAGACTATGACCTTATGAAGGTCCTTGCAAGACAGGCTGCTCTTTCCATAATTAATTTTAGACTTTCAGAGGAACTTGCTGAGGCAAGAGAAGTAGCAGCGCTGGGCAGAATATCTTCTTTTATTATTCACGACCTTAAAAATCTGACATATGCCCTTTCGCTCACACTTGATAACGCAGAAGACTATATAGGCGATCCCGAATTTCAGAAAGACATGGTTGATTCTGTCAGGATCACATTATCCAAAATGAAAAATCTTATTCAGAAGTTAAAATCCATACCCGAAAAACACGCACTCAACACTAAACTGACTGACATACAGCTTTTGACTCAAAAGACGGCGAGAGAGATCGGAAAACCCGGACAAGATGTGAATATTGTCCATAATGAATCACGGGCTTTTTCCATGATCGATGAAGAGGAGATCAGGAAAGTTATAATTAATCTCATTATAAACGCATTTGATGCGATTGATGGGAATGGCGCTGTTAAAATAGAAACAGGCATTGATGGAGATGCCGGATATATAAGGGTCAGCGACAATGGGCCGGGTATGACCGAAGATTTCATCAATGAACATTTATTCAAACCCTTCAGGACAACAAAGGACAAAGGCCTCGGCATCGGACTATATCAGTGCAAACAGATTATCGAGGCCCATGGAGGAAAGATACTGGCAGAAAGCAGGCCGGGGGTAATGACGGCATTTACCGTTTACCTGCCGCTTGCTGATGCATCTGACATTACGTTTTGAAAAACCTTTATTCAGGATTTTTCTTTTTAATTTCCGTATGGAAATTATATAATTGATACTAATGTTCTCAAAATTGGATAGACATTTTGTCAGAAAATCTCCCCTTGCCCCTCTCGTAGAGTCGAGTCTCCGACTTTGCCAAAGAGGGGTATATTCCTCCCTTTGGCAAAGGGAGGTTGGGAGGGATTTTATTGAAATTATGTACGTTCTATTATGAGAACCTTAATAAGGTTTGACAGCATGGAAAAACTGCTTGTTGTTGACGACAGTGAAGAGATAAGAAAACAGATCAAGTGGGGGCTTGGCAAAGATTATTCCCTGCTCCTTGCCGCTGACGCCGCGGAAGCGATTTCTCTTTTCAGGAAAGATCATCCGAAGGTAGTAATGCTTGATCTGGGGCTTCCACCCCATGAAGATGGAACTGTTGAAGGTTTCAGGTGCCTCGGGGAAATCCTTAAAATCCGTCCTCATACAAAAATTATAGTTATAACAGGCAATGAAGAAAGGGAAAATGCACTCAGGGCTGTTAATAGCGGAGCCTATGATTTTTATCAAAAACCTGTTGATCTCAAAGTTCTAAGGGTAATTATAGAAAGGGCCTATCATCTCCATGACATCGAGGAAGAAAACCGTCGGTTGCATACTGCCCTTGATAACAAAAAGACCGTATTGAGCGGAATGATAGGACAGTGTCCTGATATGCTTCAGGTCTTTTCAACAATAAAGAAGATAGCCCCTTCCGATGTTTCATTGCTGATCGAAGGTGAAAGCGGCACAGGCAAGGAACTGGCTGCAAAAGCAATACATGCATTGAGCATAAGGAAAGACGGACCGTTTATCCCTATAAACTGCGGGGCTATTCCGGAGAATCTTCTTGAATCCGAACTCTTCGGCCATGAAAAAGGCGCCTTTACAGGCGCGCATGCCCAGGTCCCGGGAAAGGTCGAATATGCCCACAAAGGCACCCTTTTTCTCGATGAGATAGCAGAACTTCCCGCTCACCTTCAGGTAAAACTGCTCAGATTTCTCCAGGAAAAAACAATCCAGAGAGTCGGCGGGAGAGAGGATATCCCTCTTGATGTGAGGATAATTTCTGCTACCAATATAGATATTTTAAAGGCTATCGGGGAGGGCAGATTCAGAGAGGATTTATACTACAGACTGGGTGTTGTCACCATCAAGCTTCCTCCGCTGAGAAAACGCGGCGATGACATATTAATGCTTTCCTCCATATTTTTACGGAAGTTCAGCGATGAGTTTTCAAAAAAAACAAGAGGGTTCAGCGCAGCGTCCTCTGAACTTCTTAAGTCATATGAATGGCCCGGAAATGTCAGAGAACTCGAAAACAAAATTCAGAGGGCGGTTCTTATGTCAGAATCTTCCATGATAGAACCTCATGACCTCGGTTTTTCTGAGAAAACAGCAGTTCAAAATCTTCCTCACCTGGAAGCTATGACATTAAGAGAGGCAAGGGAAAGGGCTGAAAAAAAGATGATTATCTCGGCACTTGATAAACATGGTGGGAATATCGCCAAAGCATCTGAAGAACTCGGAGTAAGCAGGCCGACTCTCTATGACCTGATGAAAAAACTGGGGATCAATATATCTTCAGGCAATCGAAGTTAAATACACGAGGGGAATATATTAAATATGGCTTAATACCACACCTCTCTATCTAACAATTTTTCTACTTACCTCATTCGAAAAAATGCTTTCATTGCCAGATGAATCATATGCAGTTACTGAAAAATAATATATGCCTGGTGAGAGATTATTAAAAGTATATTTGCATTCTGTCCTATCCGGGATACCATCACTATCGTCATCAACCTTTCTACATAATGCTGGTGTACTTTCAATCGGTTTTATTGCAATTTCAGTGTAAGAGCGAGAGGATTTGCCATAGTAGATCTTATAACCAGCCAGATCATTCAGGGGGGTCCCATCTGCCCTTGTAGATACCGCATCCCATGTTAGAGTTGCGGAGTCAGATGTATTGTCATTGCTTTTACCGCTACTTCCGTAGTCTCTGCATCCTGATAATGATATCAAAAATATGATTATAAAAACAGTGTGTAAGGTCATCCTAAAAAGTACGCTATACCATACTACTTTGTTCCAATAAAATCGTATTTGTAGTTCAGCATGAAAGAAAAGAATTTACTGTTATGAATCCATTTTTGAGAATTGCTTTTGTCTCTCTTAACTCTTTAGTTATTTGGCGGGACATCCTGTGCGGTATTCATGAATCTTTAACCATTGACTTAATAGAATACCAGAACATTCCCAAATATTCATACAATGCAGAATGAGAATTCAAGAATGAATTTACATTTGGTATATAATAGGCAAGGGGCTTGCCAAGCGGTATTGTGAAATCCTGATAATAACCATAAGAAAAATCGGCAGGAGCTGGAATAGGCTTAAGGCCATGTCTGACAAAGCTGTTCATGGCCCTTGGCAGATGGATTGCTGAGGTAACGAGAATAAATGGCTGCCCCGATAAGATTTTCTTAACATTTATTGCACTTTCCCATGTATTTTCTGCTTTGTCGTCAATAATAATATTTTCCTTTTGAATACCTAATAAAACCATTAACTTTGTCGTTAATTTAGCGCTAACCGGACCGCCGGAAAGTATTATTTTGCATCGGGATAAATTCATATAAATACGATTTGTTTCTAAAATTCTAAACGCTGAACGATATCCTATATTGCTTGTATAGGGGACTGTAGGGTTATCGCTGTCCCAATCGGTCAGAACAACTATATAATGTATGTCATGAAGGTCGTTAAAATTCGTGAGCGGCGGGTATTTTCTTTCTAAACCCCACAGCAAATAGTTTGAAAATGGTCTAAAACCAAGAAGACATAAGGTGATAAAAGATAAACCTAAAAAAAACCTTGCCAGACTTTCCTTTTTTTTTAAAATAAGTAAGAGCATCCCGGAAGCAAAAATAACAATAACGATAAAAATCGGCGATGTGATAGTCTTTAATAGCTGCATATCTATGATTATTGTGAAAACAAGCTATGCATCATTGGTTAGAATATCTTCGATAAATGGGCAGAACATGCTTTTTAGCTTTGGCCAATATAAATCCTAATAGTCCGATATGGGTCTTATTAAAGATATATACTCTAACTACTTTAAAGGAATGGGGCTTCCAATCTTTATGCCAGTGGGAACCTGTAGTCAGATTAATATATTTTATTTTTTCATCGTTAGATGCCCGCTGTATCAACTTTTCCAGAAGCATATTCCCCGGGGCCAGCTGAGCGTATTTTTCATTATATCCAATCTTCAGAATGTAAATAGTATCGTCAACCAAAAGACAGAACTGTCCTGCTATACATTCTCCGTGAATTTTTAATAGATTGATTTCACAGCCATTGTTTTCTGAATATTTTTCAAGCAATTGTCTATAGAATTCCACGCTTCCAGAGCTATGTTTTATCGCGGTTTTAGTTCCTTTTTCACCTTTCCAACCGGAAGATTCAACATCAAGGAATTCCTCAAAACAACGAAAAAGTTCTGCGCCTTTTCGCGCCGAAACAAATTCTACCTCCTTTTCTCTAAACAGTTTATTTCTTGCCTTTCTCAGATTTCCTCTAAAATTTTTAGAGAGCTTGCTATAGGTTTTTTCATTCGGGGAGCATGTTATATAATCACATCTTCCGGCAGGTTCATAGATTACAAAAGGATAGGGGGGAACCGTAAAAGAGTGAAATACAGGTGACTCCTCAAGGAGATGGGGAAGCAAGATAACATCCCAATCAATCAAACTTTTTTTATTCAGATAGTTTATGAGTGAAGTTAAAAGACCGGCATTTTCATCTGCCTTTTCAAAGATAAAATCTGAAAGATCTATGTGGGGATGATCAGGAATCTCAAGGGCATTAAACATAATACCGAAGAGCTTTTTTTTTACTCTTTTCAAAGGAAAAACCGCTATCGGCCTATTTCCCCTGTAGATTAAAAAGAAGTATACAGCAGCTTCGTCACTTTCAATGGTATTGATATAGCTCTCATACCAATGATGAAGATGGTAAAATCGTTTATCTCCCATAGAATTAGTAACGTGTCTCCAATCATCTTTAATCACTGATAATCCTTCCTTGCCTTGAAACATTTTTATAGAAATGTTCAGTGGTTCCATAAACTGGTTGCTTGATAATAATCCAGATCGAGCTTAATAAAAAGTCAGCTAAAAATATCAGTTCTTTTGAGGCTTAAGATCACGGGGATTGTGATAAATGAATGGAGCTCCTGAGCGGTTTTTCTTCTTCCTGACTGTATTATAGAGAGAGAATAATCCAGCCTTATACGTATTGTTGTATATCAGCAGTGATTTGTGCCATCTGAGTTCTTCTGTCCATTGCCTTTCCCATTCATAGGGCTCTCCGGGGAAATCAAACTCTTCTGTCCCATGAGAGATCAGATTCTCTATCAATCTTGCCCTCAATACCGTGGAGGGGCTTACTTCTCTGAACTTTTCCTTGTAACTTGTCTTGAGATAATAATATCTCTTATCTTTCACGATGCCCATGTTATATGCAACAGGCTCGCCATCCAGCAGCAATATAGAGAGATCAAGCCGCCCCTGCTCCGAGGCCCTTTCACAAAGTTTCCGATAAAAATTGTTCTGCTTTTCTATTGATGTAATTGCCGTCCCATGGTTGTGTTTCCAGCTTTCCTGTTCTATTAAAAGCACCTGATCATATGCCTCATTAAAACTGTTATAATTCACATGGCTTACAAATTCAACCTTGCCCTTGGAGCCTAATTTCTTTTCCATCCGTCTAAGGTAATTACGGAATTTGTCCGATCTCCCTTGTAAATAATCACTATACGAATCCCCCAAACGCAGGAAGAAGGAGGGTTCTCCCTTATTAATCTCATATTTGATGCCGGTCTCTCCCAAGTATTGTTCGAAGGATTCCAGAAGAGGATTGGTTTCTATAAAACGGCCTATCCTTAATACGTCCCATTCACGCTCCAAACTGAAAATGGCTTCTATAAATACCTTCAGCATTTCCAGCATTGGTTCCTTCAGTAAAAGGTCACTGTGAGTGTTATAATATTCAGAAATGGGGAATAGGTTCAGTAATGACAGCCCGTATTTCTTGGTCTTACTGATAACTAATGGTACAATTCCGGCTATTCCCCCACAATCTTTAAGGACAATAAAAAGAAACGTGTCATCTCCAAGATGGGTCTCCAGAAGGGCATGAGTCCACTCAAAAGATGTGGATGCCTCATATCCATTAGAGTCGAACAATTCATTCCAGTGCTCCAGATATTCGGGCAACCTGGCTTTGTCACGAATAATTTCAAAAGAAACCATGGGAAATATCAGTGCATTTTCAGCAGTGAATGAGCTTTTATGCCTATTCTTCTTACAGCATAGGGGGTAAAGCTCAAATAAAACAGGAACTGATCGGGGTGCCCATAATGAGCGCTTTTCCGTAAATGCTCCCGCGCAATCTTTGGCTGGTTACCCTTTGCCAGAAGAGGGATTGCCAGTGCCTTATGTAAAATAGCGAGTCTCTTATCAACAGCATCTTTATTCCTTGAATAATATTCTCTGTCTCTGAATCCATATTTCTCGGCAATTTCGAGCAGCCTTTCCTGCTTTCTAATGACTGTCTTTATTCCATCCTTCTTAGCTGTGGCCGAGATTTGTCCTCGGTGATATCTGAGCTTATATGTCGGCACATCGATAAATGCTGCCTTATAGTGTTTGCAGATCCTGAGGACAAAGTCATATTCCTCAAATAACCAGTACTTCTCATTCTGAAATCCGATTTTTTCTAATATATTTTTTCTAATCATAACACCGGCTGTCAAGACTATCAGATGCTGGAAATACATATCGAAAATGTTGCCCACGTAAATCCTTCTGTTTTCCCAATTACCGGAATCTAATCCAGCATCTTTCAATAAGATATTTTCCGAAAAAATATTTTCATAGGTGATATCACTATTGTCATAAGCCGATTTATGATACTTTTTCAGATGATACTCATCCCAATATCCTGAATCATCAAATGCAGAAGCTTCTGTGCACACCATTGCGACATCTTGAAATTTATCCAGGCAAGCAGATTGAAGCTCCAATTTATAAGGATAATACAGGTCATCGGAATCAAGCCAGGAAATATATTCGCCTGTAGCTGCTTTCATTCCTACATTTCTTGCATGGGCAGGGCCACAATTATCTGTATATATGTACTTTATTTTGTCAAGATATGGCGTTATAACTTCTCTGGTATTGTCTGTTGACCCGTCATCAACGACAATTACTCCGTAGTCTTTCATTGTCTGCTGAAGCACACTCTCAATTGCCTGACAGATATATTGTGCCCTATTATATGTTGGAATAATAACGCTGACTTTCATTCGTCAGTCCCTTTGTTCAGGAAGATTGGCTTGAAAAGATCGATAATAATTTGCAGCATACCGTTTTCACATTAGGACGGCTTCTTACTTCAATTATTTGTGGTAAAATTGGCTTTATTCTATAAACTCATTGCTGATACTTTAGAAAATCTTTTTGTGATGCGCTGACTTTTATAGTCAGCGCATCACAAAAAGGGTTAGAGACTTAAGCCCTTTTTTATTTTAAAGATATGGTTTTAGCGGACAACAGGTGACGCTGGTGCTGTTGAGTATGAATAGTTGGCCGCTCCTATATCATAAGGAACTACCCTAATTCCTCCATAAAAATCTCTTGTAACAATAGGACTGACAGTAGACGTGCCTGAATTTCTTGCCGGGCTGGTTGACTGCAACCGAAAATCTCCCGCCCCAGGATTCTCAAACAAAGGATTAGTTGTTATCGGTGATGAATCCCATGCCGGTGGGTTTGCAGGATTACCGTCT
This sequence comes from Nitrospirota bacterium, assembly GCA_040753635.1. Taxonomy (GTDB): domain Bacteria; phylum Nitrospirota; class Thermodesulfovibrionia; order Thermodesulfovibrionales; family UBA6898; genus JBFMDL01. Next base: position 18,167 of record JBFMDL010000056.1, read on the forward strand.
CCGCCGTTGTACCAGAGATTGTGATCTGAAGCTGCAGGTGTACTCATATTTGAATCAACTGAATACAACACGTTATTCGTGTCAACTATAATGTTATTTTTAAATTCCCATGTTCCCTTGAACCAGAGATTTGGCAAATTACTATTATAGACTGCAATAGCTTCACAGAAGGTACAACCCGGGTATCCATATCCATATATTGTGTTGTTGTATAGTTTTACATTTGTTACATTTGCTTGACCTTGCAAAACTATTGTAGGAGCGATATATCCTTGAGAGTTGGATTTGCCGTTCCCCATCAACAAATTATTATATATCTCTATATTTCCAAAAATAGTATATCCAACATCACAACCCCCAGCTATGATGCCTATACCCTCGGAAGCTCCATTTTCTACCACATTGTTATGGATTTTAATTACTGAATCATAACCACCGCAACCGTGTTCATCATATAAGTGAATACCGCTCCTTGCGTCGTTATTCTTTAAATAGTTCCAAGCAAACTCGAAGCCCTGGATATGAGATTTACCAGAAACAGCTTCTCTTAAAGTAAAATAGGTAGGATGTGTTTGATTACCTGAACACGCCCCTCCATAGTCATGTACATAATTGCCAAAGAACATTGAACCTTCTTGTGCAGCAGCTCCCCCCATTGCGCCACAAGAACAACTTGCACAAGTTATGTCTGTAACTTCATTTCCTATTTCGCGACTAAATGCGAAGTGGGTAATCACACTTCCTTCTGATTTAGCAACAAGTTTTGCAATTACTACATACGATGAAGCGACACTGTGGTTTCCTATACCATAATTATATCCTTGTGCTAAAACTCGCCCCCCAGGATAAGCTATTAATCCAATAAGATTATTTGGGGTGCCTTTTATATAGTAAACTCTGAATCCGTCCGTTTCTTGAACTCCATCACAAAAATACACTACATCTCCTGCGTTAACTCTACCTGCAGATGCAGCATAATCCATACTACGCCATGGATTTGACCATGTGCCAGGATTCGTATCTGAGCCAGTGGTTTTGACAAAATAAATATTACCAGATGTAGTTACATTGAAGTCTAATTGATTTGAGCTGACTCCATTTACCACAACCCATATTTTCTGGCTTCCTGTTGGCGCAGTTGACGGAATAGAAAAAGCTATCTCCTGCATCTTATGACGGGAATATAAATCAGCAGGGCCACTGGGCAATATACCATCAGCATTTTTCCAGTAATAATAGTGCGCAGCTTCTACATAAGTACCACCTGGAATACCAATATAGACTTTAGATGTTCCCTGAGTAGCTCCAAGATTGTTCCCCCATATTGTTACTATAGCGCCATGATTTGTGGCTTGTCCGTCTCCATTACCCGTTCTTGGGCCATTTGTAAGGTCTGAGAAATTTAATACAGGATCCGATGCAAAAGCAACTTGGTGAAATAAAAGAAAAAGACATGATATTGTTATAGAGAGCATCATTTTTTTCATTTTAGTACCTCCAAAAATAAACTTCATATTCATAGTTTACTTAAATTAAAGAAATAATCTCTGTGATTAGAATCACACTTTAATAGCTTTAAAAGCAATTTCTATTAACCCGGCAAAAGAATAGTGCAACTTATGCCGCATAGTTTATCCTCGGGTGCTTAAAGTATTTCGCAATCCTTTTCGGTAGCTTCTGCAGCTTACGCATGTGCGAGACGACTTTCGTTTTCAGTTCCTTTCCATTGCGTGAGGGAAGTCCCGAATGGACTGCAGCTTTCATGTCACAGTTGAGATATTCATCCGGGTTCAACTCCGGGGAATAGGAAGGCAGATAAAATACCTCGATTTCCTTTCTGTGCTCTCGCAGCCATTCCTTTACTGGTTTGCAGTGATGCGTTCTGAGGTTATCCACAACCAAAAAGACCTTCCGACCGGCATCCTTAATCAGTCGGCCCATGAACTTGGTGAAAAGATCTGCATTCATGGCATCCTTGTATACCATGAACCTCAGCTTCCCCTGATTCGTAATGGATGAAATCATGCTGATGCTCTTTCTGTTGGTATTTAACCTCATTATCGGTGTCTTTCCCTTTGGTGCATAGCCCCGGCCGGAACTTTCGTCATTTCTCACTTGTAAAACGTCAACTATTCTTCCCTGTTGACGACAATTATAATTCCCTAAATGATAATAAAAAAAATCAGCTCACCTCCTTTAATTTACGGTTTTGTGCGGTATTAATGCGGTAACTGGGTATGTTC
>JBFMDL010000057.1:0-20078 GCA_040753635.1 Nitrospirota bacterium
GTTCTTCTTCCAATTAAATCTCACATGTATTATCAGTTCCAATTTTTTAATAAAGCCCCATCGCTTCCCTGACAAGCTTCATCGTCTCCCCGGCGACTTTCCTTGCCTTTTCTGTCCCTTTGTCCGCTATATCCTTCAATTGTTCCGGGTCTCCCCTAAGCTGTTCTCTTTTGGTCCATATAGGCTCCAGGACCTTAAACACATTCTTGATCAGTACTTTCTTGCAATCTATACAGCCTATTCCCGCGGTGCGACAGCCTTCTGCAACTTCTTCCTGTTCCTCTTTCGAGGAAAATATTTTGTGAAGCTGAAATACCGGTGAAAGCTCCGGATCGCCTGCATCTGTGCGTTTTATTCTTGCAGGGTCTGTTGTCATGGTCTTTATTTTCTGTTCAACGACCCCGGGGCTGTCAGACAGATAAATGGCATTATCATAACTCTTGGACATCTTCCTGCCGTCAACTCCCGGGACTTTCGGGAATTCGGTCAGCAGAGCCTCCGGTTCCGGGAATACCTCTTTATAAAGGTAGTTGAACCTCCTTGCAATCTCCCTTGATACCTCAAGATGGGGCACCTGATCAACACCGACAGGGACATATTTAGCCCTGTAAACAATGATGTCCGCTGTCTGCAGCAGAGGATATCCGAGGAAACCATATGTCGAGAGGTCCTTTTCTTTCAACTCCTGCTGCTTCTCCTTATATGTAGGCACTCTTTCAAGCCATCCTAAGGGGGTTATCATCGAAAGCAGAAGATGGAGCTCAGCGTGCTCGAGCACCCTGGACTGGATGAATATCGTGCATTTGTCAGGGTCAAGTCCTGCGGCAATAAAATTTATAAGCAGGTCATTGACTGAGTCACGCAGCGCTGAAGGGTTCTCGTAGCCTGTTGTCAGCGCATGCCAGTCTGCGACAAAATAATAACAGTCATATCTGTCCTGAAGCCCTACCCAGTTCTGGAGTGCGCCGACGAGGTTCCCCAGGTGAAGCTTGCCGCTCGACTGCATTCCGCTTAATACCCTCTCTTTTGTCATCAACTTCCCTCTAATATATCTGGAATAATTTCAGGAAAAATGCGATAAAAGGCCAGATGATAGCCTGTGCTATGCCGGTGTATATAAGTACAAGCACAATAATAAATCCAAAAGGTTCTATTTTGCTGAATGATATCGCCTGCCTGTGGGGGAGCAGGCCGACAAGGACTCTGCCGCCGTCCAGGGGCGGGATGGGTATCATATTAAAAGCAGCCAGAACAATATTAATCACAGCGCTGGAAGTAAATATCATCAATAGTGGAGTAAAAATTTTCTGTGCGATTACCTCAGGAGAAAAAACCGACAACGGTGTCAGTATAAACTTCAGGACAATCACGCTTATGACCGCAAGGATGATATTCGTTACAGGCCCTGCAGCAGCAGATATCGCCATATCCCTTCTCGGGTTTTTGAAATTCATCGGATTTATAGGGACAGGTTTTGCATAACCGAAAACAAACTGTCCGTTAGTAAGAACGATCAGAATAACAGGCATTAAAATAGTCCCGAAAATATCAATATGCGCTATCGGGTTCAATGTAAGGCGCCCGAGCATCTTTGCTGTAGGATCGCCAAGTTTATTCGCAACCAGACCATGCGAAACCTCATGAAAGGTTATTGCGATTAAAATCGGCAGGGCTGATATTAAAAGCTGTCTTGCGATTGTTGCGGAATCCAAAACTATTCAACCTTTTATGCGGAATTGTCCGGTTATTTTCATATCAAATCGGATGCAGTATCCTGTCTATTACCGTCCTTGCAACAACAATCGGATCTATGAATGCACTTTCCATATCGTGATCAATGTCCCTCTTGTTGGAGAGGTATGTAATCCTGTCCTGCATCCTGTCACGGAGATAGCTTAGATATTCAGGCGTTCTCGTGGGTTTATATTTCTTGTCATAATCATCGCCGAACAAGTCGTTGCCGTTCTTCGGCAAAAGCATGCCCTCAAACGCCTTCCACTCTCTCCAATCTATATTGCCTCTCACCAGTTCGGTCACGATCTTGAGCGACAGTTCCTTCGGGATGTCGATCAGATTCTCAGGCAGGCCAAAGGCATGGGTATTCATTATGTAGCATTCTGTGCCGAGCTTGAAGAGTTTTTTAAACTGCTGGCAGTCCACCATCAGCGGGTGTACCCTGAAGGGGTTCGCAAACGGCTCTATAACAAGTTTTGAGAGTTCTTCCTTAGGGACATTCTCAACTCCCTTTGCGCGCATTGTGCTTAATGAAGCGCCCATCGCAACCGCCAGACCGACAGACTTAACCTTGCAAATCGGAGGCAGGCTTGTATCTTTCTGGAGCCAGATAACCATCCCTGGTCTTTCGCAGAAATCGGCATGGTTGAACATATCTCTGGACTTCAGGCAGCGCCCGTTGTCATTACGTATATCCTCGCAGACCATTTTCCTTTTGCCGTCCGGAAGGAGAGTCGACCCGACATTCATCGCCGAATAGAAATATTTGATATCAGGGTCATCGAATTTAACCGCATCCGTTTTGTCAAAAAGGCTTGGTTCAAGAGCGATCGAGTAATTATTTTCGAGGTCTATAAGGAATGCATCATCGTGTATAACGTTAACCTTCTCGTTTTTCTTCAGGGTGCCTGCATGGTCATGGCTGTTTGTGATCGAGGACTTCCCTGAACCGGAAAGACCGAAAACAGCCACCGGCGGATTGCTGCCGATCTTCTTTATCCCTCCATGGCATGCCACCATGTTCTGCCGCACCCCGATAGTCCATGCAAGTGTAAGAGTTCCCTTTTTCCTTTCACCGAAATATCTGAGCCCGAGTATGGCTATACAGTTATTTGCCTCGTCAATAATAACAAGCCCGTTGGGAAAATCAGGGTTCGACCATTCAGGGTCGGCAAATACCAGTATATCAGGCTCGTCTAAAAGTCTTGATCTCTTATATAAGTCAATCCATGGTTTCATCCACGGCGTGAAGTTGATGCCCCAGTCAAGCATGTTCTTAGCATCGGTCTCCGGGCTGAGAAGATGTGCCTTTACCATGAAGTCGGGATGAAGTCCTGCAACCCCTTCAAGCCACAACCCGGGCCGCCTGTTGAAATTGTAAATGGCTTCTCCAAGCAGGCCGAGATATTTATCTTTATCCCTGTCCATTTCCCGGACCAACCTCCTGGCCCTGGCAGTGCGTCCTACAATACCTCCGTCATTTGAGATGAGTATCTTGGCGTCTTTTGGAAGCCCGAACTGTTCCGGCTTATACATGGGTTGTGACGTAATCACAATCTCCGGCTGGCTTATGGCAAGCCTGTATAGTTCGGCCATTGTAGTCTTTCTTACGGAATTGGCAAAAAAAGCGCCCTCGATATAAGCTCTCCATGAGGAACCCGGTATCTTATGTTTTGTCGCCATCTTAGTATCCTTCTATTTAAACTTTAGTCTGATTTTAAAAGGAGAATATCTTAATTTTCAGAAACCCGTCGGCTTATAGTATTATCGATTAAACAATGATATGTCAAATCATAATATATTTCAGATTTAATGCATATTAGTATATAATTACTACCAAATATATGTCTGCCATCGTTGTTATACCTGCCCGATATGATTCAACCCGGTTCCCGGGGAAGCCCCTTGCACTCCTGAAAGGCATGCCCCTGATACAGCACGTCTACCGGAATTCTGCCGGGGCACACATGGCCGAAGATGTAATTGTCGCAACAGACAGCAAGGCAATATACGATAAGGTGTTGTCATTCGGGGGCAAATCTGTAATGACTTCGGACAAACATATATCAGGGACCGACAGGATTGCCGAGGTCGCCCGTTCTCTGAATTATGATATAATTGTTAATGTTCAGGGCGATGAGCCCCTTATAAAGCCGGAAATGATCGATGACGTCATAGCATTGCTGGATGACAAAAGGGCATCAATGGGGACCCTGGCAAAAAAAATAAAAGATAACAGAGAAATCTTCGACCCCAACGTTGTAAAAGTTGTATTTGATGAAGAAGGATTCGCTTTTTATTTTTCCCGTGCGCCGATCCCTTATCATAGAGATGAATGGGGGGCCATGAACGGATGGAAGACGGCAAAGGGCAAAGAACTTAACATCGGTACCGGATACCGTGTTTTTGATTGTTACAAACATGTGGGCATATATAGTTACAGAAGGGACGTGCTGCTGAAATTATCTGAAATGCGGCCTTCGCATCTGGAGATTATAGAGAAACTTGAACAACTTCGTGCCCTTGAAAACAGCTTTAAGATAAAGGTTAAAGAAACCTATATGGAAACATTTGGTGTTGATACACCTGAGGACCTGGAAAGGATGGGGAAATGCCTAAATTTATCTTTATAACAGGTGGTGTTTTATCATCGCTCGGCAAGGGGATAGCTGCTGCGTCAATAGGCGCCATTCTCGAGGCGGGCGGGCTGAGAGTTACTATTCAGAAGCTCGATCCGTATATTAATGTAGATCCCGGCACCCTGAGCCCGTTTCAGCACGGGGAGGTATTCGTAACCGACGACGGGGCAGAGACAGATCTGGATCTTGGACATTATGAAAGGTTTACACATATCAGGACATCCCAGGCAAACAACTTCACAACCGGTAAAATATACTATAACGTTATTTCAAAAGAGAGGCGGGGCGACTATCTTGGAGATACAGTACAGGTAGTCCCACACATTACAGACGAGATAAAGAATGCGATCAAATCAGTAAGCAACAATAATGACGTTGTTATTGTTGAGATCGGCGGCACCATCGGAGATATTGAGAGTCTGCCGTTCCTGGAAGCCATAAGACAAATGAGATACGATGTCGGGAGAGAAAATGTATTATATATCCATCTGACTCTCCTGCCTTTTATAAAGACATCAGGTGAACTAAAGACAAAACCGACCCAGCACAGCGTAAGGGAACTGAGAGCGATAGGTATTCAGCCTGACATACTGCTCTGCAGGACAGACAGACCCCTTCCCCCTGAGGCCAAGAAAAAGATCGCCATACATTGCAACCTTGACGGAGACGCTGTTATCAATGCAATAGATGTTGAAACTATATATGAAGTGCCTCTGGCGCTCAGCGCCGAAGGCCTTGACCAGCAGATAATAAATAAACTCAAACTGCCGTCCAGGGAAACCGATCTCAGCCCGTGGAAGGACATTACCAGAAAGATAAAAGAGCCTAAGAATGAGGTGAATATCGCAATAGTCGGCAAGTATGTGGGCCTCAAGGACTCATACAAAAGCCTTATAGAAGCTTTACTCCATGGCGGGATAGCGAATGACTGCCGTGTAAATCTTCAGTGGATTGATTCAGAAGAGGTTGAGGTAAACGGGCCCGAAAAGTATCTGTCAGACGCTGACGGCGTTCTTGTCCCCGGGGGTTTCGGATACAGGGGGATAGAAGGCAAGATCGAGTCAATAAGATATGCGAGAGAGAAAAAAATCCCGTATTTCGGTATATGCCTCGGTATGCAGTGTGCTGTGATAGAATTTGCCCGCAATGTCTGCGGGCTGAAGGCCAACAGTTCGGAGTTTGACCTTAATACCCAGGCCCCGGTTATATATCTGATGGAAAAATGGTATGACTTCAGGAAGGGGAAGATCGAGGAAAGGACGGAAAGCACGCAGAAGGGCGGCACGATGCGCCTTGGAGCATATCCATGCATTATCGAAAATAATACAAATGCATATTCTGCATATGGGATAAGAGAGATATCAGAACGTCACCGCCACAGATATGAGTTCAACAATGCATACAGAGGCATCTTGACAAGATTCGGCATGAATATAAGCGGAGCAAGCCCTGACGGAGAGCTTGTTGAGATAATAGAGATCGAGGACCATCCCTGGTTTCTCGGATGTCAATTCCATCCGGAATTCAAATCAAGACCTATTGAGCCGCATCCTCTGTTCAGGGCTTTTATAGGAGCATCACTCCGGGAAAAACGCTCTCTGTTCCCGCACATTGAAATGAATACCAAGGAGAAAAGTTTAGATTGACAAGGGAAACAATCCTCGGGAACATACGCTTTGGAGGCGGCAATCCCCTTCTTATAATAGCAGGCCCCTGCGTTATCGAATCAGATGAGATCACTTTTTATACAGCCGAAAGACTGAAGGAAATCTGCAAAAGTCTGGGTCTGCCTTTTGTTTTCAAAAGTTCATTCGACAAGGCAAACAGAACATCCCTCAATTCTTTTAGAGGTCCCGGGATCGACCGGGGTTTAAGAACCCTGTCCGATATCAAAAGCAGATTCAACGTGTCTGTAATCTCTGATATACATTCAGTTGATGAAGTCGGACCGGCCTCTGAAGTGCTTGATGCTCTCCAGATCCCGGCCTTTCTATGCAGGCAGACCGATATAATCCTGGCGGCATCGAACACCGGCAAACCTGTGAACATAAAAAAAGGCCAGTTCCTTGCGCCCTGGGATATAAAAAACATAATAGAGAAATTCATATCAACAGGGAACCTGAACATTTTTATAACTGAAAGGGGCACATCATTCGGATATAACAACCTCGTAGTTGACTTCAGGGGTTTCCCGATAATGCGCTCATTTGGATATCCTGTTGTTTTTGATGTAACACACAGCCTGCAACTCCCGGGAGGTCAGGGAACTTCATCGGGAGGACAGAGGGAGTTCGCAGAACCTTTGGCAAAGGCCGCTGCAGCCGCAGGTGTTGACGGTTTATTCATGGAAGTGCATCCTGAACCTGACAGGGCATTATGCGATGGCCCGAACATGATTAGGCTGGATGAGGTAGAGAAGATGTTAGCTACTATTAAAGCAATAGATGATGTATTAAAATGAAAAAGAAACCAAGGAAGCATAAAAATTTCTTGATAGCAGAAGCTGTCGCTCCTTATTCAGCTACAAGCATTTCTTTTGAAGATTTTTTAGATAACATATTATTAGGGGATAACCTAACTTTATTAAGACTAATTCCCGAAAATAAGATAAATCTCATAATTACATCACCCCCATATTTTAAACAAAGGGACTATGGTGGGGGGATTGGCAATGAAAAGACTATTACTGAGTATATCGAGAATTTACTTCTTGTCTTCTCGGAATGTATCCGTATTCTTAAAGATGATGGGAGTATTGTATTTAATTTAGGAGATAAATATTTAGATAGCAATCTTCAACTAATTCCATACAGATTTGCTATTTCGGTTATGAAAAAATTTCCTGTTAAGTTAATTAATAATGTTACATGGGTAAAACTCAACCCTACTCCAAGACAGTATCAAAAAAGGCTTGTCAGCAGTACCGAACCCTTTTTCCATTTTATAAAAAGCGATAGCTATTACTATAACTTTAACGCCTATATGAGCAATAATGGAGCTAAAGTTAAGCGAACTAATGGCAATAACATTGGAAAGAGATATTTTGAACTTATAGAAAATTCAAATCTTACTTTAGAGCAAAAAAAGAGGGCGCTCTGCGAATTACAGGAAGTAATCGAAGAGGTAAGAACTGGAAAGATCGAAAGTTTCAGAATGAAAATAAAAGGTATTCATTCTGAACCATTTGGTGGACAGGATGGCGGAAGGAAATATCAACTTATGAAAAAGGGTTTTACAATTATAAAAATTAAAGGCGAGCCAATAAAACGGGATGTGATAGAAAGTGCTGTAGAAACGATTAAGGGCTGTAAACACCCTGCTATTTATCCATTATTTATAATAAAAGAGCTTATAAAACTCCTTTCAAAACCTGGCGATATCGTTTTGGATCCATTTATAGGGAGTGGGACTACAGCGGTAGCTGCTAAAGAACTTAACAGACATTATATAGGAATAGAAATAAATAAGGAATATTGTAAATATGCAAGAGAAAGACTTAAAAATATTGTTACAGAAAAACCGTTGGAGCTTTTTGCGTGATAAAAGCACCCAAATATCAAAGCAAACCACATTCAGAAATATTGCATGAAATCTATCAAAAAGCATTAAGTATTGTTAATGAAGGGGTTCTTCAGCAATTATTGAATCAGTTAAGCGATGCTGAAAAAACAAGCTTGCAAACTGTTACAGAAAATTTTGAAAAAGGGAAAGGTGTTTTAACAGTTTTAATAACAAGTCTCACTCATAAGTTGCATAAGCCTAAACAAGATATCAGACTCCATCAGGATAATATGGATGGTGGTTATTCCGGTAGAGGAATTGATACAAGGTACATAACACCATTTATGAAAGAACTGGGATTTCCTGCGATGGCAGAAAGCGGGTGGTTGACAAGATCCCTCGAACAAAACTTGCCTTATGATTTGAACTATCCTGGTAAAATAACGCCAAAAGAATTAAAAGGCGCCTTCCTTAAATTACTTGATATGGTTCAAAATCAAAATAAGTCGCCTGAAAAATATTTATTAATTTTATTTTCAAAACTTATTGAATATAGAGAGCAGAAACATGTTGACCTTGCTAAACCAACAAATCTTCCAATAGCAATGATCATTAATTATTTAAAAAAGCATTTCGAAGCTAGTTATTCATCACGCGGTGCATCAAGACTACCTACAGTGGCTATTTATGCTGTATATCAGTGCATGATAAAAGAATTGAAACGATTTGATGGTAAACAATTAATGCCATTGGAGGAACATACATCTTCTGATAGAAGATCAGGCAGAGTTGGCGATATTGAAGTTAGAGATGTAAAGGGTAGAGTTTTTGAGGCTGTGGAAATCAAACATAATATTCCAATAAACTCGCAACTGGTTAGAGATGCCTATGAAAAATTTAAGTCCCATCCTATAGATCGTTACTATTTATTATCAACAGCAGATATAGATCAATCAGATATCAATAAAATAATAGAAGAGATCTCTAAGATATTAAAAATTCATGGTTGTCAGGTCATTGTCAATGGTCTATATCCATCCTTAAAATACTATTTAAGGCTTTTGCACAATACATACGATTTTATTGAAAACTATGTTGAAAACTTAAAAGTAGACAAGACAATAAAGTATGAGCATAAGTTAAAGTGGAACGCAATCATTGGCCAGCGAACATAAGAAAGATGATCGGATAGGAGAAGACCGATGCTATATAAAACTTTAGTAATCTCAACGATGGTTTCAATTTTCATGCTTTTTTCAGTGACTGTCCTAAGAGCTGACAGCAATAACCAGAAAGATGCTCCTGTTTTTACAAATCAGGATATTGAGAAATATAAGAAACCCTCTGACAGCGAACCCCAACCTGTAAAAACAGACAGGGCAGCAGAGAAAAGAGAAAGATTAGAGGAGGCAAAAGAACAGAAGGAGCAGGATTTCTGGTGCAAAAAGGCGACTTACTATAAAAAGAAGGTGGAGATGGAAAAAGACGACATTTCAAAAGCTGAGAAAGACCTTTCAGGAGATAATGAAGTTATATCTTACAAAAAAAAGCGGGCGGCCCGAAGCAAACTCAACAGTGCAAAAAAGCGTCTTAAATACGCGGAGAAAGACCTTGCTGACTTTGAGGATGAAGCACACAGGAAGGGGATTCCTCCTGGCTGGCTGAGGTGCCAGTTTGAGTAACTCCCCCATCCCCTCTTAATTTAAGAGGGGAGCAAGGGAAGTTATTAAATATAAAAAAGGATTTCAGATGGATAATCTCCTTGATATAGCAAAAAAGGTTTTAAAGACAGAAGCAGATGCTGTCCTTGCGCTGACAACAAAACTGGACAGTAATTTTGAGAAGGCTATTGATATCATTTACAGCAGCAAGGGCAAGGTTGTTGTTACCGGCATGGGCAAATCCGGGCTTGTTGGCAAAAAGATTGCGGCTACGCTTGCATCAACAGGCACGCCCGCATTTTTTTTACATCCTGCCGAGGCAAGCCACGGAGACCTCGGCATGGTGACTTCAGATGATGTAGTAATAGCTATCTCTAACAGCGGTGAGACCGAAGAGCTTGTGGGGTTGATACCATTTCTGAAGAGGTTCAACTTGCGTCTCATTTCCATGACAGGCAATCTGAATTCAACACTATCAAAGGCTTCTGATATAAGCCTCGATGTTTCTGTAAAAGAGGAGGCATGTTCTTTAGGGATTGTGCCGACCGCTTCAACGACCGCTGTGCTGGCAATGGGCGATGCCGTCGCTGTTGCTCTTTTGATGAAAAGAGGATTCAAACATGAGGACTTTGCTTTTTTCCATCCCAGAGGCAGCCTCGGGAAAAAACTATTTATCAAAGTGAAAGATCTTATGCATACCGGAGACAGCCTTCCCCTGGTAACACCTGAAACGACCATGATAAAAGCCGTCATGGAAATATCGTCAAAAAAACTCGGGGTCTCTATAGTCGCCGGCAACGACAGAAAGATTTTAGGCATAATTACAGACGGGGACATCAGAAGGGGCATCGAGAAATGGGACAAGGCATTTTTTGATATGAAGGCAGAAGAGGTTATGACCAGAAACCCCAAAACCATATCAGAAGATGAACTCGCCGCAAAGGCGCTGTCCGTCATGGAGGGCAAATCCATCACATCTCTTGCAGTGCCTGATGATGAAGGCAGGGCAAAGGGCATAATTCATCTGCATGATATATTGAGGCAGGGGATAGCCTAAAAGATGAAAGGCAAAAGGCAAGGCACAAGAAGAACAGAAACGTTAAAAAACCTGGCCAAGGACATAAAACTTCTCATCATGGACGTTGATGGCGTCCTAACTGACGGCAGCATAATACTTGACAATGAAGGCAACGAGCTGAAGGCATTTCATGTAAGGGACGGGCATGGCATTAAAATGATGCAGAGAGCCGGGGTTCAAGTAGCTATTATTACAGGGAGACATTCGAAAGTCGTCGAAAGAAGGGCCCAAGAACTGGGCATCAAGGAGGTTTATCAGCGTTGTCATATAAAATCCGCCGCTTATGAACATATCCTGGAAAAATTCGGCATCTCCGGCAGAGAAGTGGCATATATAGGAGATGATATAGTCGATATACCGCTTTACAGACAGGTTGCTCTCTCGGTCGCCGTTGCGGATGCTGATGAAGAGACAAAGGCCGCAGCTAAAATGGTGACCAAAAATCGCGGAGGAAGGGGGGCTGTCAGGGAGGTTACGGATTTTATTCTAAAGTCAAAAGGTCTCTGGGAAGGAATGTTAGATGAGTACTTTAAGGCTTAACCTTCCTACAATCCTGACTTTAAGCAGGATTGTTTTCATCCCCTTCTTTGTCTTTTCCGTTAATCAGCATCCTGTTTTCGGAGCTTTAATCTTCGGGATTGCATCTATCACTGATTTCCTGGACGGGTATCTTGCGAGGAAATCAGGCCAGATAACAAAGTTCGGTATAATTATGGACCCGATTGCGGATAAATTCCTCGTAATATCAGCTTTGATTGTTCTTGTGGATATGGCGAGGCTCTCTGTTGAGATCGCAATTATATTGATTGTCAGGGAATTCCTCGTAACGGGATTAAGGGTTGTTGCGCTTTCGAAGGATATAGTAATGCCGGCTGAAATGGGAGGAAAACTCAAAACAACAGCGCAGATAACAGCTGTCTTATGCCTGATCCTTGTCGGCACCTTCTTTGATAATCTTCCGGTTGATCTCTACGACATCGGGCGCGCCTTTATCGCTATCGCCGTAGTTCTTTCAGTAACCTCCGGGATAAAGTACACAATCTCATTCTGGAGAAATATTTGAAGCTTTTATTTTTATCAATCCTGGCTTTTGTTATCGGCTCAATTCCTACAGGCCTTATGATAGCCAAAAGTCGCGGCATAGATCTGCAGAAGATAGGGAGCGGCAATATAGGCGCTACAAACGTGCTGCGCACTACAGGGAAATGGCCTGCGGTTCTCACTCTGTCCGGCGATATTATGAAAGGGGCGATAGCGGTCCTGATCGCCCGATACTCCGGAGTCGGCATATTTCAAGAAGGTATTATCGGGCTGAGTTCCATAATCGGACATAACTTCTCGATATTCCTGAAATTTAAGGGGGGGAAAGGGGTTGCCACAAGTTTGGGCGTATTGAGCATTTATTCTCCACAAACAGCTCTTTTTACTATTATAATATGGCTATCAACTGTTATGATTACAAAATATTCTTCAATGGGAGCGCTCGTTTCTTTCGGGATATTACCCTTGAGCATTATTTTATTTGATACAAATGAAAAGCTGCCTATAGCTTTATTAATCACTATCATGATATTCATAAGACATAAGGATAATATTTCCCGTCTGATAAAAGGCACTGAGCGGAGGGTGGGAAGGAAAACGTGAGAAGATTATTAATCTTTGTGATCCTGTATCTTTTTGTAACCCCCGCTTTTTCTAATGCCGAAGAATTCCTTGAACGACAGCTGAACAGCGGTATAAGGAATTCTGAAGAATACTCCTATTTATTGATACGACAGGCGCATGCCGACAGGGCGGAAGCTACTGCATTATTGAAGAGGGCTCTGACATATTCACCGGATCTGCCGGCAGTATATTTCGAATTATCGAAAAACAGCTTTTCATTATCTGCTATAGGGATATTAGACAGTATTGACTACATAGTTCTCGGCATTAATGCATACTTCAGAAATTTCTGGTGGTCGCTCACACTGGCAGGCTCCCTCCTGACCAGCCTTATCTTTTCTTTTTTACTCGCAATTGCGCTCATTATCGCGATAAGACTCTTTGGTGATATTTCACTCATAGCTCATGATATTAAAGAAAATAGCGGTAAATCATTTTTTTTCCTTTTTCTTCTGCTTCTGTCAATAATCAGCCCTTTTTTATTGCTGGCAGGGTTGTTGGTTCTGCTGGGTCTGTATATGAAAAAAATCGACAGGGTTGTTGTATATCTGTTCCTGTTTTTTATCATCATTTCGCCGTTGATTTTCAGGACAGCATCCGTTTTCTTAACTGCTTATTCAGGCGATATAAAATCAATAGTTCAGTCAAATGAGTCCAAAGGCAATGATTATGCCCTATCGGTGCTGAAAAACAATAATGAATATACGGCCCTTTTCACCTCTGCCCTTTCGCTGAAACGCAAAGGCTATTATGAAGAGGCTATCAACATTTATAAAAGTCTTATTGAGCACAAACCAGACCCGAAGGCTTATATAAATCTGGCAAATTGTTATGTGGGTTTATATAACTCTGAAGAGGCCAGGCGACCGGCCCTGGAGGAGGCTTATAAATACTACCTGATGTCAATAAAAATAAAGCCTCTTGCCTCGGCATATTATAACCTCTCTCAGATTTCGAGGGAGATGCTCGATTTTAAAAAAGGAAATGAATATTTCAAATCTGCTCTGGAGCTTGACAGAAACGCTGTAACAGAATATAGGACGATCTATGGAAGAAATCCGAACAGACTGGTGATTGACGAAACGCTTGGTTTCACGGAACTCTGGGAATATGTCATAAAAAAAACAAAAAATACGACGAGATTCGGCATGACGATAGTGCCTCCTTTTTTGCTGCCGCCTATATCCTTGGCGCTAATGATATTCTTTTATTCATCGGGCAGCCGCATAAAGCATAAAGCATATCGGTGCAGGAGGTGTAATGCCATCCTTTGCACCAGGTGTGAAAAAAGCTTGATATGGGGACAGATGTGCCCTATGTGTTACAGGTCACTTATTAAACTTGACGAGCTCGACTCTAAAGAACGCATAGCAAGACTGCTTTCAATCTATGCACATCAGAAAAAACGGAGAGATACCATGAAGATACTCTCTTTTATTCTCCCCGGCTCGGCACAGATATTCGCCGGGAAAATACTTTATGGGCTTGTACTCATGTGGCCGTTCCTGTTTTTTATCCTGCTGCCGTTTATTATTTCCATATTTACAGCAGACAGCCTGTTATTATCTCATGCTTTTTTCAAATGGACTGCGATCTTAAGTGCGGCAGTATTGTATTTTGCTTCTAACCTTATAACAAGACAGAGGATATCAAAGGGATGGCTTTAGAAGGATCTTTAAAGGATTTCGGTCTTGCTGATATTCTTCAGCTTATATATTTTCAGAAAAAAACAGGCGTGCTTACACTCGAGGGGAGAGCGGACAGGGTCAGGCTGCTGTTTATAGACGGCAATATTTCCGGCGCGGAATCAAAGAAAAGGTTAGAAGACAACAGGCTCGGCAAAATACTGCTCAAGAAGGGGCTTATTAAGGAAGCCGACCTTACGGCTGCACTTGAAGAACAGCAGGCCACCGGTAACAAGATCGGGAATATACTTGTGAATAAAGAGCTTGTTAATAAAGATGAAATAAAGGATATATTAAAAAACCAGATTACCGAGACGGTCATTCAGATATTCGGATGGAAGCAGGGGACGTATGAATTCACCACGCAGGGGGTTCCGCAGGACAGGGAATTCCATTTCTCCATAGACACGCAGCATCTGCTCATGGAAGGACTGAGAATTGTAGATGAATGGTCTCTGATAACAGGCAAACTTACTCTTGATACAGTCTTCATAAGGAAGACCGAATCACCCTCCGGCCTTACACCTGATGAAAAAGAGATTTTTCATTATATTGACGGTGAGAGCGATGTGAGTACGATTATTGATCTGAGCGCTGAAGATAGTTTTCAGGTATCGAAAACCCTTATATCACTCATGGAAAAAGGAGTCATTGCAGCGACTGAAGCTGCGCCTGTTTTTGCAGAAAAAGTCGTGGTTGAGACGAAAAAACCATTGGCTATTCTAAGCTATTTGTCCCCTATTGCGATAATTTTGTCTTTAATAATTTCTTCAGCTGTTGTATTTTTGCAAAAGGATGCCGTTTTAAGGGAATTTAAGACATCTGAAAAGATAAAAGACCTCAGGTTCAGAATAGAGATCTACAGACTGGAGCATTCAGAATATCCCCGGACTCTGGACATCATTTCAGGATCAGCGGACCAATGGGGTAGACCCTATATTTACAGGGTTGATGAGAACACTTTTTCACTTTTCAGTGCGGGAGCTGACGGTAAAGAAGGCACTGATGACGACATTTACTAAAATTGAATGGTTCCGGCAAAAATAAGGCTGTAGTGCTTCTGAGCGGCGGGGTGGACTCCTCCACAGCCACGGCAATTGCAAGATCAGAAGGCCATGAACTTTACGCTATAAGTTTTGATTATAATCAGAGGCATCGGAGAGAGCTTGATTCCGCAAAAATAGTCGCAGATTTCTATAAAGTCAAAAGGCACATGATTGTAAAATTTGATCTTGGAGAAATAGGAGGTTCGGCGCTCACATCGGATATGGACGTACCTAAAGACCGTAAAGAGTTATCCGTGGTGAGTAACAACTTAAAAGACACATCACGCATCACGGAAGTTCCTGTCACTTATGTCCCCGCGCGCAACACCATATTCCTGTCTTTTGCGCTTGCATGGGCAGAAGTTTTAGGCGCGGGCAATATCTTCATAGGCGCAAATGCAATCGATTACAGCGGCTACCCTGACTGCAGGCCGGAGTATTTGAGGGCCTTTGAAGATATGGCGAATCTGGCTACAAAGGTATCGGTCGAAGGGAAATTGAGATTTACAATAAGAGCTCCCCTTATCTTAATGAAAAAATCTGAAATAATAAAAAAGGGTTATGAACTCGGCATCGACTATTCTCTAACCTGGAGCTGTTATGACCCGCAAAAAAAACGCAAGGCTTCATCAGTAAGACGCAAAGACTTAAAAGAGGTCCCTCTCCCTTCGCTCCTTTCACTCAACGATTATGTGCCATGCGGACATTGTGACAGCTGCAGACTCAGGGAAAAAGGGTTTAAAGAGGCGGGACTCAAGGATCCCTTATCATCATTATTCGGTATTAATGAGGCTTGATCCTTGCTAAGATAGAATAGTCAAATTTATGGGAGGGTGTTATGGCAGAAAAACTTTCGCATGAAGAGTTTGTTAAGAAGGCTATAGTAAGCCTGAGGAAAGAAGGGTATAAAGGCATTCACACCGTTTATTCAGGGTTTAATGAGGCATTTAAAAAATACTTCGATGGAGATAACCCTGTAGAAGCGACAAACAGGCTTGCTAAGGAAGGGAAGATCATAATCAGACCTGTAAAGGGCGGTGTTATGCTTTATCTCCCCGAAGAGGCTCCAGGCGCCGGCGGGGCTGAACAGACCCTGAAAAAGATGGGGCTTTCTTGAAAACGAGCGGCAATGAAAAACATAAACTGCTTTCAGAACTGCCCTCGGTCGACGAAATACTGAAGAGTTCCGCCGGGAACAATTGGCTCGCGGCTTTCCCGAGAAGGATCGTGCTCCAGGCGATACGGGATGTTATCTCCGGGAAGAGAAAGGCCATACTTGAAGGTCTCGCTGCTGAGTTTGCATCGGAAATATTGATTGGGGAAATAGAGAAAGAGATCCGTGGACTTTTATCTTACAATCTTGTGCCGGTAATTAATGCAACCGGGATTGTAATACATACGAATCTCGGAAGGGCTCCGCTGTCAAAAAAAATTATTAAAAATATATCTTCTGTCGGTGAAGGATTTTCCAATCTGGAGTATGACCTCGAAAATGGCAGAAGAGGGAAAAGGCATGCTCATGCGAAAAGACTTATAAAACAGATCACCGGCGCAGATGATGGATTTATAGTCAACAATAACGCAGCAGCCGTGCTCTTGTGTCTCAACACCATTGCCAAAGGCAAAGAGGTTATTGTATCAAGAAGCGAACTTGTTGAGATCGGGGGATCTTTCAGGGTGCCGGATGTTATGGCGGCAAGCGGGGCCATCCTGAGAGAAGTCGGCACTACAAACAAAACCCATCTTTATGATTATAAGAATGCGATCAATGAAAACACGGGATTGATCTTGAAGGTCCACCAGTCCAACTATAAAATAATCGGGTTTACAGATGATGTCAAGATTGATGAACTTGTATCACTCGGCAGGAAAAAACATCTTCCTGTTATGTACGACCTTGGGAGCGGATGTCTTTTGGACCTGAAACAGTACGGCATCCATACCGAACCCTCTGTTCAGGAGATCGTCAAGGCCGGGGTCGATATAATATCCTTCAGCGGCGACAAACTGCTCGGCGGCCCTCAAGGCGGTATTATTGTCGGCAAGAAAAAATATATAGAGAAGATCCAGAAGAACCCGATGGCAAGGGCATTAAGAACAGACAAACTAACGATAGCAGCTTTCGAGGCGACTCTTATGGAATACCTCGACACTGAAAATGCTAAAAAGGAAATCCCGGTGTTAAAAATGCTTTTTCAGTCACCTGAAGAAATAAGGTCACGGGCGAGAAAAATAGCCGCAGGGCTTCGCAAGGTCGCAAGAAACGCTCACATCGATATTGTAAAAGACACTTCAAGGGCAGGTGGCGGCTCACTTCCGGAGACGGAATTCCCGACATTCGCTGTTTCTTTAAAGTCGGAAATGATTTCAGTCAATGAATTGGAATCGAGGCTCAGAAAAAGCTCGCCTCCGGTTATATCAAGGATTAAAGGGCATTCACTTTTGCTTGACGCCAGGACTATCCGTAAGCAGGATATCAAAAGTCTTGTAAAAGCAGTAAGCGCCGCTCTGTCAGCTTAATTACACTCTTTATATTGCTGTTACCCGTTTATCTTTTTAATTAATACTGCCGAAAGTATAAATTTGGGGAATTCTTCTTCCTTGACTTTTTTGTAAAAATCGCAGATCTCGCAATTCTTGTATTTCTGTGCGAATGTCCCCTGGACTTCCCCCTTGCATAGTGTTCCTGCAAGCACCCAGCATGCCCTTCCGGCGTTAGAGCCATCGTGAACTCCGTCAAGCCTTTTTTCTATTGTTGCGGGACATATTCCCAGGTCACGGATATGTGCGCCTCCCGGCTCTCTCCCGCATTTTTTGAATTCCCAGCAGTTGAGTTTCTTCACCTTCGCCTTCCTCCCCTTTTAGTTAAAAATTATTTAGTAATCAATGCTATAATTCTATATGTTTAAATAATTTTGTCAATAATAAAATTTAAATTCAGGCACTTTAGTTAATTGTATTTGGCTAACATAAGATAACAATGCGTCACATTATTCTCGGCACAGCCGGGCACATAGACCACGGGAAAAGCTCCCTTGTAAAAGCCCTGACAGGCATAGACCCTGACAGACTTAAAGAGGAAAAAGAGCGGGGGATTACCATCGACATAGGCTTTGCAGACCTGAGGTATCCTGAAAGCGACCTGATTGTCGGCATTGTTGATGTCCCCGGACATGAAAAACTTATCAGCAACATGCTTGCAGGCGCCGGCGGCATTGATATGGTCCTGCTGGTTATTGCTGCGGATGAAGGTATTATGCCGCAGAGCCAGGAGCATCTCGCCATTTGCGATCTGCTTAAAATAAAGTCAGGGTTGATTGCCATAACAAAATCCGATCTGGTCGAAAAAGACTGGCTCGACCTGGTCAATGATGAAATAAAAAATTTTGTCAAAGGCACGTTTCTTGAGGGATCCCCTGTAATCCCCGTGTCGTCGAAAACAGGCGAGAATCTCGATCTTCTGAAAAAAGAATTGAAAGAGATTGCACTCACTGTAGCCCCAAAAAAATCCGGTGGTTTGTTCAGACTCCCTATTGACAGAGTTTTTACGTTGAAAGGATTCGGGACCATAATTACCGGGACCGCAATATCAGGCACTGTTTCGACTGATGATCCGCTTGAAATATTGCCCCGCAACATAAAGACAAGGGTCAGGGGACTTCATAGTCACGGCAGAGCAATTGAAACCGCTTATGCGGGACAAAGGGTCGCCATAAACCTTCAGGCTGTTGAAAAAGAGGATCTGAAAAGAGGGGATGTGGCTGTATCGCCTTCGAGTTTTTCGCCCGCAAAAATCATAGATGTATTTTTTGAGCTCCTGAAAAACACGCCGATATTAAAAAATAAAAGTCTTGTTCATTTTTATACCGGCACATCTGAGACAATAGCAAGAACAATCCTTTACGAAAAAGAGGAATTGAAGCCGGGGGAAAAATGTTACTGCCAGTTAAGGCTGAATGATCCTGTTATAGCAATGTCTGGAGACAGGTACATTATCAGAAGATTTTCGCCGCTGGAAACTCTTGGCGGCGGGGAAATAATCGACCCTTCTCCTCTGAGAAGAAGAAAAAAAGACCCTATCGATGATCTTAAATCAATCCATCACGGCAGTCTGGACAGAAAGATCTCGACGAAAATAGAAAAAACAGGGATTAAAGGCATTTATGTCAGTGATATAAACAGATGGATTAATGCCGAACTAAAGACGATATCAGAAACCATAAAGGCGCTTGTACGGACCGGGGATATAATTCAGCACGAGGATATGCTGATCCATAAGAAATCTTTTGACTTTCTCAGATCAAAGATTATCGAGGCGCTCAACAGTTTCCACAAAAAAAATCCGCTTAAACCGGGCATGCCAAAGGAAGAAATCAGAAACAATCTTAAAATTGACGCGGGATTATTCAATTTTATACTTTCAGGCATGAACGATTTGACAGTTGACAGGAATCTCGTGATGCTTAAGGATTTTAAAATAACTCTATCGGGCCATGACGCTGAGCATAAGACAAAAATCCTAAGAATGTTTGAAAAAAGTTCGTTTCAGCCTCCGATGAAATCCGAGATAGCGCTGTCTCTAAAGATGGAGCAAAAGCAGATTTCTGATATTCTGAACATATTATCAAAAGAAGGAAGTGTGGTCAGGATTAACGATTCCCTTTATATCTCTGCATCATCATATGCAAATATGATATCCTCGCTCAAAGACTTCTTTTCAAAAAAATCGGAGATGACAGTTGCCGAGTTCCGCGATCTGTTGAATACAACCAGAAAATACGCCCTTCCGCTCCTTGAATATCTCGACTCTAACAATATTACAATCCGCACCGGCGATGTCAGGAAGCTCCTTCTTAAGAATTAACATCAAATCCATGCAAACATTATACATTCGCTTATTCGGAAGTTGGACATCTGATGCTCCAAAAAAGTAAAATCATAATATGCGGAAATCTCTAATATCCAGAATTTTTTTATTATTAGTATTGATTCTCGGATCCCAGCCGGCGGCTTTTGCCGAGATATTCGTTCATGACAATATCGCCGCCAAAAGAGAAGAAATAATGTTA
>JBFMDL010000058.1:0-19650 GCA_040753635.1 Nitrospirota bacterium
TCCTGAACATCGCTGCAAGTTCGGAGAATCTTTTGTCTTTCATCATATCTTCAAGCAACACCGGTATCTTCTGAATCCAGTTCGGATGAGCATCGACTGTGCCGGGCATGTTCTGCTGGTTGAGCGTGCCGATTATATCATCAAGACTCACAAGTACAAGCCTGCACGGAGTCCTCGCAAGATATTCGTAAATTGCGTTGCAGAGTTCAGGAGTCATTTCAGGAACATCCCCGATATCAGAAGGGAAATCATCGTTCAAAATCCCCTGTGACTTGAGTGTTGAAAGGATGAGTCCCTTGTCCCTTTCCCTCTCATCAAGCTGCTGACGGAACATATCTTCATCAGCATACTTGCCGAGTTCTTTTCTCAACTTGATGTCCTGTCCCACCCAGTAGCCGTATATTGTCGGCAGGTCATGTGTGGTCACCGAGCATAATGCCATTTCGGGATATTTATCAGGAGGAACGAATGACGGGTCAGGATAATTTCTTTCAAAATAAAAGAGCCTGTACGAAAGCATGTTATATTTCTTAATGGCCTCCCGGACATTGTCTCCTATGGTGCCGAGGTCTTCCGCAATAACCATTGTCCTGTTCCTGACGCTTTCAAGCGCTATTATTTTTAAAAGGTCTTCATAAGGGCATTCAACGTATGCCCCTTCCGAGGGATGGCTTCCACCCGGTATCCAGAACAGCCTGAAAATGCCCAGGGCATGATCGATCCTGATTGCGCCGCCGTATTTCATGTTTTTCTGCATCGTCTGTATGAACAGGTCATATGCGGTTTCCTTCATTTCCCATGGGATCATCGGAGGGAATCCCCAGTTCTGCCCCTCAGGGCTGAAATCATCCGGCGGCGCTCCAACATCGGCATCGCCGAAAAGGTCCTGGTTGCCCCAGACATCGCTGCCGCCCCCGATTGCGCCGATCGCGAGGTCGTGGTAAAGCCCGACAGGCATCCCTGAGCTTTTATACAGGTCAATAATATCCTGCAGCTGTTCGTGAATCAACCACTGGACGTACTGATAGAAGAGTATCTCTTTTTCATGTTTTTCTCTGAATTCCCGAACTGCTTCGCCATCAGGAGTGTGGTATGCTTCAGGCCAGTTCCGCCAGGCATATGCTTTCTCTTTCTTTTTCATGTATTCCCATAAAGCCATATAAAGCGCGAATAATTCCAGAGCCTTTCCTTCTTCTGAAAGGAATTGTTTGAACTCCCTGCTGCGAAGGGTGTTATTCTTGAAGTGATTCTCATAAAAGTTCTCAAAGGCGGGCTTCAGCGCCTTATTCTTTATCGCTGCCATCTTTTCATAATCTATCAGATCAGCTTTTTTCCGCCTGTTTAGTTCTCTCTTAAAACCCTGGGATCTCATAATGGATATTGCCTTGCTTGACTCAATGACCTCGGGTATACTTTCGAGATCAAGGTATATAAAATTCTTGTAAAGCCTGGTGATCGGGGAATACGGACTTATGCCGTATGGCTTTGTATTGGGTATGGCATGGAGCGGATTAATCCCGACAAAGCCTCCCTTCAATCCTGCAGTCCATGCAAGAATATCTTTCAGGTCGGTAAAATCGCCGATGCCCCAGTTCCTCGATGACCTGACAGCATAGAGATTGGCTGAAAGACCCCATGTTTTGCCTTTCTCAAGTTCAGGCGGGATATAACAGGTATCCGGGGCTATGATGATCCTGCCCTTCTTACATATGGAGTTCCCAGCCCCAAAAAAGCCTTCTGCAGGATGCCTGCACTCAACCGTGATGTTATAGTAACCGGCTTCCCTGCGCTCATTATCAGTCAAATTTATACGTATGTAACGCCGTCCATCTATCCAATGCTGCCCTGCTGCAACAATATCATCTCCTGACAGACCGTGCTCGCTGACCTGCCCTTTTTCATCCTGGATCGTCCAGATAACAGATAATCCTTTTTCTTCTCCTTCACTGACCCGTATTGATACAGGGATTTTCATTGGAAGTTCATTAACCGATATGACATGCACAGGCTCTATTAAACGTATCCAGGGATTCCTGCTGAATCTCTCAATCTCGTTTAATGTCTCCTCATGGGTATCAATCCTGAGTTTCATTGATCCGAGAATCGACTTTTTCGTCTCGATCGCAGTTATATGCTTATTGCCGAATATGTCCCAGTATTCAGGGACAATACCGCAGAGAGCAGCCAGTTCATGTATAAGTTCATCGTGAGATTTCATATGAAATTGCCTTTATTATAATGTCCTACGGAAGCCTCTTTACAACTCAAGCATGCTCTTGCCTTTATTTTCCAGCGCATACCATACTGAAAGATAATCTCTTATCTGCCTCGTTATCAGGAAATTCATCCTTACATATTCTCTTCCCCTTTCACCCATCCTTTTCGCCATTTCAGGATTGTTAAGGAACTGTCTTATCCGGAAAGCCGCTCCTTCAACCGAATGCACAAGGAATCCTGTAACGCCATGGACAATCTGCAGCGGGATTCCTCCCACAGCTCCACCTATCACTGGTTTCCCTTTCCACATTGCCTCAGAAACCGTAAGGCCGAATCCTTCCTTAAGAGATTTCTGGAGAATGACCGACGATATTCTCTGAAGGGCGTTTATGTCCTTGTCACTGAACGGGGGCAGCAGCAAAAGATGTATGTCGGAATCATCTGAAGCAAACTCCCTGACTTCCTTCAGCACCTCTTCGCCTTCGGGATCATCTGTCGCCGGACTCCCTGCAAGGATGAGGATGCAGTCATTGTATTTTTTTACGATCCTGTAAGCCTTTATCACGCCGATAGGGTCCTTGAACCTGTCGAACCTCGATACCTGAAGGATTATAGGCCTGTCAACAGGTATCTGCAATCTGTCCGTTGTTTCGTTTATCTCTTCTTCTTTCAATGTCCTGTTCTTATCGCTCAGCGGATCAATGGAAGGGGGTATTATAAACTCATCAACAGCCATCGCCCTCGCAAATTTTGCCACCGAAAAGATATCAGCGTCATATTGTTCACAGTATCTCCTGAGGTTTTCGCATACCTCTTTTATTGGATTGGAAACATCGATGTGGCATCTCCATATCCACCTGCCTGTTTTCCTGAATTCAATAAGCGGGATAGGCTGGGGGTCGTGAATCAGAACCGCATCTGCATTAAGATCGATGTTTTCCGCATTCCATCTGTTCACCTCATAATGATGCCGCCACATCTCATCTGAAATTTCTTCTGGATTCCCCTGGAGGGCGTTATGGATCTTCTTTGTTATATCGAAAAACCTGTCGTCCCCCTCAATAACCTGCCATCTTGCCTTAATGCCCAGTCCATTGAGTATGGGAATCATCCTCTGCAATATCTCTGCCACGCCGCCGCCTGATTTCGTGGAATTTATATGAAGGAAGGATTTATCCGTCAGTTTTTCTCCGAGTTTTTGAAGAAGCAGAAGATCCCCCCTCGGTGATATGCCTGAGTAATGGGTGATCATTGCCGTATAAACTCCATGCCTTTTTTCACCTCTTCTTCAACTTCCTCAATAATATGCTCTCTTATGCCTTCCACATTATGCATGAAAGGGTCGATGGACCTTATTCTTTCGGCGAGTTCCTTTTTCCCCAGGACATCCTCAACCCATGCCGAAAAATCATCCACACCGCTTCCGAGCCTCATCCTCGCCTCATAGAAGTGATAATATATGGAACCGCTGTCTATGTATTTAATGCCTATAAGAAATTCCGCAAGGTTCTGAGCCCTGATGCCAACAGGGAAAGTAAGAGTTATGGTCTCGTTGAAATAGAATTCATCGCCGGTCATGGCCTCCCTCGGCTCTGGAAAATTCCTGAGATAATCGTCAATAACTTTCAGCAGTTCACTCCTAATGTCGTTGATATCTCTGAAGTTATAAGGGTCTATGTTCGAAAGATGCTCAGCGAGCGCCCTTTCTTCAAGTCCTTCGCCGGCCCAGTGCGCAAAATCATTTGTATGTTCGAGGATATGTTCTTTAAGAAAATACTGGTATGTGTGGTGGAAAATTGACTCGTCGCTTACTTCTGATATGAGAGCGCGGAGTTCGCGGAGATCCTTTGCCTTCCTGCCTGTGGATTTGATAATACTCACACATTGTTTGAATTCAAATGCCTTTGTTATCTCTGCCAATCCTTCTCCTCTCTGATATAAACTGTCCGGTGCGGGAATGGTATTTCTATGCCCTCATCCTTGAATCTGCTGAAAATCCTCTTTCTCAATTCGTGCTGGGCGAGATACTGGTCAACAAACTCCTGCACCTGACATATAAGCGTGAAGTCAAGTGAGCTGTCGCCAAAGCCGGGGATAAATCTCACAAAAGGCTCCGGATCTCCCAGCAGTCCGTGGATTTCTCCGACCGCCTTTTTTGCTTCATCAACAAGTATTTTTTCGACTTTTGCAGGGTCTGAAGAATAGCTCACACCTACAGGGATCAACAGCGACATTCTCTTCTCCGGGAGGTAATAATTTATAACAATGCTCTGTGACAGTTTGCTGTTAGGAATTACTACCATGTTGTTCGGGAGCATCCTTATCCTCGTTGTCCTCCATGTTATATCTTCAACATACCCCTCCTGTCCGGTTTCGAGTTTTATAAAATCTCCAACCCTTACAGATTTCTCCATCAGTATGTGAATTCCTGCGAACAGGTTCGCAAGCGTGTCCTGAAGCGCAAGTGCAACTGCAAGTCCGCCAATGCCCAGAGCAGTTATGAGCGGAGTTATTGATACTCCAAGAACACCGAGTATGATAAGGAACCCGATAACGAGGATTGTGCCCTTCAATATGCCGTATGCAAGGCCTGTGGTGGGTATCGGGAGGTTAGATTTCTGTATATAGTTTTTGAAGATCTTTCCCAACAGGTTTGCAGATGCAACAGTGACAGAAAGTATAACGATCACGTGTATTGTCTTGCTGAAATAAAATACGTATCGCTGGGGGAGTTCCGAAATCGCCACGCCGATATAAAGCCCTATGGCTATACACCAGTAGATGGAAGGTATCCTGAAAGACTTTATTATTATGTCATCAATCTTTGTCTCGGTTTTTTCTGCCCATTTGTGGAGCAGCCTGAATGCAACACCTCTGGCTATTAATAATATAATTGCTGATACAAAGGCTACTATAGCCGGCGCCAACATCCGTTTAAGATCGATATCCATTGGCAGTCCTCCATGCAAAAAGATTTTCCTGTCTGCTTGACATCCTCAGAAGCGCTCTTCAGTATAAAACAGGCATATCGATTAAATTTTATATTTTCACTATCTATATCTTATTCTGGACAGATGTGATATTTTCAATATTTTTTGGGGACCGGATGCATATTCACCCCTTTTACTGAATTGTTGAACTATGCGTTTTTATCTCTGCGGCAGCGATGAAATTCCGGGGAGTTATTGAAGCCAGTTCTGTGTCCATCATGTTCTTGAAGGTTCTGAATTCCGCCATGGATTTCTTCGGGATCGAGTCTCCGCGTGGTATTTTCAGCTTCAGAGGATTAACAGGTTTATTATTGATTCTCATCTCATAATGGAGATGTGGTCCTGTTGCAAGTCCTGTGGCGCCCACATAGCCTACAACCTGGCCCTGATCTACTTTTTTGCCGCTTCTTATGCTCTTTGCAATTCCTGACAGATGGCCGTAATATGTCCTGTAACCGTTACGATGCCTGAGTATTATGAGTTTGCCGTATTGTCCCTTGCGTCCGGCGAAAACGACTGTTCCATCACCCGCGGCAGAAACAGGGGTGCCTGCAGGAGCGGCATAATCGAGCCCGTGATGGGGCCTGTATATCTTCAATATCGGATGGAAGCGCCCCCTGGAAAATCCGGAACTTATACGCCTGAAACTCAACGGCGCCTTGAGAAACGCCTTCCTGAGCGATTTGCCTTCGCCGTCATAATAATCCTTCTTGCCGTTATGTTCAAATCTGTATGCGTAATAGGTCTCGTTGTTATTCACGAACTCAGCCGAAATTATATCCCCGTATTTTTTAAATTCTCCGTCCAGATAGAGTCCCTCAACGATGATTTTATACTCGTCGTTATTTCTAAGGTCTGCCGTAAAATCTATATCCCATGCGAATATGTCGGAAAGCTGAAGCGCCAGCAGGAGATTTTCCCTGCCGTCTCCAATGGATGATATGAGGTTGTCTCTTATTATCCCGCCTATATGCTCGGTTCTCTTCTCATATTGTATGGATATCTTTTCTGCGGAAAAACCCGATTCGGTCCTGGTAATGTTTAAAATAGTGTCATCATTTATCCAGTATTCGAATGAATTCACCTGTTGATTTGTGTCAAGTATGATTTTATATTGACGGCCGGGATATAATTCCCTTAACCTGTGTACATCCGCCGATGCTTCTCTAAGCCTGAAAAGCTCTGTTGCCTGGATGCCGTATTTCTTGAAAATATCAAATAATGTTTCTCCCTTTTCGATGTTGCCTTTTATTTCGCGGTATTCTTCAGGCCCGGCGATTTCTGTTGTTTCTTTTTCACGGCCGGCATTAATGATATTCAGGTTGCTTCTTATCGTAAGAAATGCTATTAACAGGACAAGGGCTGTTATTAAGGTTTTCCTCATCAGTCTCCTTTCCAGGCTTCTATTAATTTCACCTTCAAATGCCTCTATTTTATCGGTTGTCGCCACGAGAGTCAACCTTTAGCCGTATCTTGCGGGCCTTTCACTATTATCAACAGCAATATAATTGCACTTATTTTCATGCTGTCCTGATGCAAGCCGCTATAAAAAATTGATGATTACCGGATTTCATTGCTGTCCAAACGTTCATGAGCCTTTGGCACACAAAGGTGCATGAACGTTTGGACAAGTATGACTGGATTTAATAGATAAGCTGCAAGCGAATTCTCATTGCGTCCCTTTCAACTGCCGCTGGAGATTCTTGAAGAGCTACGGATCATTGCCATTCTTTTTTTTAAACGATCTCTTAAGACGCAAGGAAAAGACCGTCAGTAGCGCAATCACAACGCCGCCAAGTACAGACAGGAATAAGACTATTGCAAGGGATGCCTCGAATTTCCAGAAAAGGAATGAGATGGCAACAGGCGCTGAATTCTGGAGCAGGAATATTGTTAATACAGCAATAATGACCACAATAACAGTAAAAATTGTCATTTTTTCTTCCCGGTTTTTGCAGGTTTTATTTGTCCATTTACGAAGTCTTCATATAATCCCTCCGTAAAGGATTTCAGATATTTTTAACGCTGTCCTTTGAATTTTATTTTTTCTTTTCTCTTACAGCGGGTTTGGCGGTTTTCTTCTTTACGGTCGTCTTTAACTTTCCCTCGAGTTTCAGGATCTGTGACTCAAGTTTTTTAATCCTCGCTATAATCGCCTTCACTTTGCCTTCGAGAAGCGGATTTTTCCTTTTCGGACTTAGCTCATAGACCTTTCCGCCAAGCTCTGCGATCTCCCTCTGGACTTTTGTTTTGAGATCAAAAATCTTATATCGCCTTTTCCCTTCCTCTGTTAGTTCCTCTGCCTTTTCCCTGACAGTGGTAGCCCCTTCTTTAACAATATGAATGCCCTCTTTTACGCCTTTCTGCACATCTTTTTTGATCTTCTCCCAGAAGTTCATTTTTTCCCTCCTTTTTATTGACTGTTATCTTATTATTTATTATCCTCTTCCACTGCCTCTTTTAGCCTGTTAAGTATACCGGGAATTGCAGAGGTCACCCTGTCCCAGCTCGAAATCAGCGGCACCCCGAGAGGGTCTTCCATGATTATTTCGGCCGCCTTCTTTATCCCTCCGGTGAAGGTATCCACGGCAAGACTTTCATCATGCCTGTCGAAGAAAAGACCGTTTATGGCCGCATCGTCCTCATATCTTTTAAGCATATCCTGCGCTGTTCTCACATAAGTTGCCACCAGCGTTTTAAAAAATCCTTCTGAAAAAACTATGCCCTCTGATGCAAGGGTCCTGAAAATTGACTTGCATATGTCAACACACATCTTGTGAAGCCCTTTTGTCGCATCCTCAGGTGACAATACCTGATGCTTGTGCTCGTAATTCTCGGCAATGTCAACCTGGCAAACCCTCCTCATCGAAGTATTCCTGTAAACTTCTGCAAGCACACCAACTTCCAGACCCCAGTCTCCGGGGATCCTGTTGACTCTTGCGAGATCCACATCCATCGAAAATTCCCCTGCGAGCGGATATCTGAAACTGTCGAAAAATATCAGGAGCGGGTGATAGCCGATAATTTTCTGTAGAGCCCTTATTAAAGGAGTGACAAGAAGTCTTGTTGCCCTGCCGTGCATCTTGTCGGTCACCCTGCTGTAAAAACCCTTGCAGAAATCGTAATCAAGGTTAGGGTTTGTAACAGGGTAACATAGCCGCGCAAGCAGGTCTCTGCTGTATGTAACTATGTCACAGTCATGAAGTGCGATGACATGGAATTTCTGCAGGGAAAGGATAAAACCGTATGCCATCCACGCAGATTTTCCTTTGCCATGTTCACCGGTCGGGAGGTCGGCCTCTTCTACGGCCTTATATATCTCGCTTATTCTCTTGCCTGTATTCCATATGATCCTGACTGTCTGGGGGAGAGCAGAAAAGAATTTTTTTGCGTGTTTAAACTCCTCTTCATTAGCGGGTCCGAGGGTAACGACTATTTCCTCAATATATTTAACGTCCTTCAATTCCCTTGCGATGCCCTTTAAGGCATCCCCCTCCAGCTCACTGTAAAGAGACGGCAGGACAAGGGCAATCGGTCTTTCCTGGGAATACCATGTCAATTCAGATTCAATCTTTTCAAGATTAATCCTCCCAAGCCTGTGGAATGTAGCAACCACGCCTGTCTGATAAAAATCTGCCACTCCGCACCTCCGGTTAAAAAAAATACAGATATCAGAAGAATAAAATCGGTTACTAACAGTATATAGGCTATTATATGGATGGTCAAGACGGATTATAGTATAATTTTTTATGGGATATATTAATCCGAAAAAAACCGTTACAGAAATATTTTATGCTGCTCTGAAGTCTGCGGATCCTTATGAATCGGTAAAGCTCTACTCAGATAAAATCCGCTCTGTCTACAAAGAGGGCGATTTCAGCAGGCTTATTCTTGCAGGGTTTGGCAAGGCATCATGCCCGATGGCAAAGGCGCTGGGAGATAGCCTTCCGGATATTTTGCATTCCGGAATTATTGTGACCAAGTATGGACATGTAAAGGACCCGCCTGAAAAAATTCAGGTTTTTGAAGCCGGACATCCTGTGCCCGACGAAAACGGCCTTAAGGCAACAGAGTCAATAATAAAACTGCTCAAGTCTGCTGATATGAACACACTCTCAGTCTGTCTTGTTTCAGGCGGGGGATCCGCTCTTCTGGTTTCACCGCATGAAGGAATCACACTTGATGAGAAACAAAAAACAACCCATTTTCTTTTAAAAGCCGGGGCTGATATTCATGAGTTGAATACCGTAAGAAAACATATTTCCAGGGTAAAAGGAGGGAGACTTGCCGAGATTGCCTTTCCGTCGAAAATAATCTCTCTGATACTCTCGGATGTGATCGGCGACAAGCTTGACGTCATAGCATCCGGACCAACTTCCCCTGACACCACTACATATGATGAGGCAATTAATGTTATCGGGAAATATCGGTTGACCGGAAAAATTCCTCATGCTGTCATGGATATACTTGTCAGAGGCAGAGAAGGGATAACACCTGATACGCCGAAACAGGGGAACAGGGTTTTCGAAAAGGTTGAAAACATCATAATCGGCAGTAACAGTAAGGCACTTGAGGCAGCAAAGAAAAAAGCAGACTCTTCCGGCTTGCAAACGGAGATTTTGTCAAATGAATTAACAGGCGAGGCCGGGGATGTCGGCAGGTGGCTTGCAAAAAATGCGAAGGCTCTAAAAAAGGAAAGGCGCGGGGATAAAACAGTGAACTGCGTTATTTCAGGAGGAGAGACAACAGTAACTGTTAAAGGCAACGGACTTGGCGGAAGGAATACGGAACTGGCTCTTACTTTCGCCATGGAGATAGAAGGCGTTCAAGGCATAACCCTGCTTTCCGCAGGCACTGACGGCACTGACGGCCCGACAGATGCGGCAGGCGCTATCGTGGACGGTCAGACAATTGTAAAGGCAAGAAATGCAGGTCTTGATCCTTCGAAATATCTTGAAGATAACGATTCCTACAGTTTTTTTAAAAAGACCGAAGACCTCCTAATCACTGGCCCTACAGGCACAAATGTCATGGATCTCCAGATATTGGTCATTGAATGAAAAAAATAATTGTCTTTACAGATCTGGACGGCACACTGCTCGATTCAGCCACATATTCCTTCGAAAAAGCATTGCCAGCGCTGGAGCTTTTGAAACAAAATAATTTTCCTCTTGTCATCTGTTCGAGCAAGACCCGGAGGGAAATAGAGCGCTACAGGGAAAAACTCGGCAACAATGATCCATTCATCTCAGAAAACGGCGGCGGGATTTTCATACCGAAAAACTATTTCAACTCGAGAGTTGAAAGTCCTGGGTTCAATGTTGATATTGAAAGCGACTATGATGTTATCAGGCTCGGCGCAAAATATTCCGAACTCAGAAAAGCGCTGAATATCCTGAAGGAGAAGGGGTTTGGAATAAAAGGCTTTGGAGACATGACGGCAGAAGAACTTAAAGAGATCGCCGGCCTGAGCATTGCCGAGGCAGACATGTCAAAAGAGAGGGACTTCGATGAACCGTTTATTTTCGAAGGGAATGAACAGGAACTTTTCAATGCAATAACCATTATGGGTTTTAATTATACGAAAAGTGAATTCTATCATATACTCGGCAACAGCGACAAGGGAAAGGCCGTTTCGATTTTAGCAGGACTCTACAGAAAAGAATACGGTTTGATTTTTACAGTCGCTCTCGGTGACAATCCAAATGATATACCCATGCTCGAGATCGTCGATTGTCCGGTTGTCGTAAAGAAAAGGGACGGCAGTTATGACCCGGGAATAAAAATTGCCGGAATTATAAGGGCGGAGGGCATCGGTCCAGAGGGTTGGGATAAGGCTGTCTCAAGACTGGTGCTGGAAGCCGGATGAACCGACTGATTATAAAGGTTGATTGTGCCTTGCTGTCAGTGTAAGATGATATTAGCGGCAATTATGATCTACAATTATCGGAGGCGCGATGATAAACCTTAATTTTTCTCACATGATGGAAGAAGTAATCGGTGTTAAAGGGATAATCGAGAAAGTAATCGAGAGTCTGAAGGGCAAGGTCGAGGAAGTCCATCAGCATCTGATTAACAGGGAATGGAAAGAACTCGAATTTCTGGATCTTCCTTACAGGAAATATCCGGAAATTAAAAAATATGCCCTGGACATAAGAAACGAGTCCGAAAATTTTCTGATACTCGGGATCGGCGGCTCTGCGCTCGGGCCGAGAGCCATCCTCGAAGCGCTCAGTCCTTTCCATAATCTCCAGAAAAGTCCAAGGGTATTTATTTATGACAATGTCGACCCAGGGACATTAAAGCATATCCTTTCGCTTGCAGACCTGAAAAAGACAACAGTAAACGTTATCTCCAAGTCGGGAAGCACGGCTGAAACAGCAGCATCGTTCATGATTATATGGGACGAAATGAGGAAAGTTCTGGGCGACGGCGCTGCCGGGAGATTTATTGCAACAACAGATCCGAATTCAGGAAACCTGAGGAGGATAACAATAGAAAACAACATAAGGACACTGCCTATTGAGGCAGGCATCGTGGGTAGATATTCGGTATTAAGCCCGGTAGGGCTGCTCATGTCCGAAGTTATAGGGGTCAATTCAGAGGAACTGTTGAGAGGGGCAAGGGATATCCATGAGAAATGCTCAAACAGGGAATTATGGCAAAACCCTGCTTACATGTTCGGGACCCTTCTGTATCTTATGAACACCGAGGAAAAGAGAAATATTAATGTGATAATACCTTATGCAGACGGACTGAAGTGCCTGTCGGAATGGTTCTGCCAGTTATGGGCTGAAAGTCTTGGAAAACTTGGAATGGGCATGACCCCTTATCCGTCCGTAGGCACAACCGATCAGCACTCCCAGCTTCAGCTCTGGATGGAAGGACCCGAAGACAAGGTCATAATCTTCATCAGTGTTGATGACTATAGGACCGACATTAAAATACCGGAAGTTTTTGAGAACATAGAGGGCACAAGCTATCTCTCAGGGCATAACCTTTCCGATCTTAT
The DNA here is from genome assembly GCA_040753635.1 of Nitrospirota bacterium. GTDB lineage: Bacteria > Nitrospirota > Thermodesulfovibrionia > Thermodesulfovibrionales > UBA6898 > JBFMDL01. The sequence continues at coordinate 12,220 of JBFMDL010000058.1, forward strand.
CAAGGCAGAAGAAGAATCCACAGAGCTTGCTCTTGCCAGAATAGGAAGACCCAATATGACGATCCATGTGCCGTTGATAGATGCGTACCACCTCGGCCAATTATTCCACTTTTTCGAGATTGCAACCGCTTTTACAGGATTTTTAATGGGGGTCAACCCTTTTAACCAGCCAGGAGTAGAGGAGGGGAAAAATTATACTTACGGCATGATGGGTAAAAAGGGGTTCAGTTCGAAAAAAAACGAGGTTGAAAAGGCCAGGGAGAAAAAGGTCTGCTGGATAATATAATTCTTATTTCGAAAAATTAGAAGATTGATGAAACTCCCCGCCCTTTTAAACGCACCAGACAGCAGTATATGAAACTGAAGGTTCTTCTGATAAATCCCTGGATATATGATTTTGCTGCTATAAACCTCTGGTCAAGACCATTAGGCATCCTGAAAGTCGCTGAATATCTGAGCGGTTTTGATGTTGAACTCGCACTGATTGACTGCACGGATATATTCAATCAAATAAAATATGGGGCAAGCAAATATCCGAAAGAGACAACTGAAAAACCGCCGTGCATTAAGTCAGTACCCAGGAAGTTCGGAAGATACGGGATCAGCATTGATGATTTCAGAGACGCCTTAAGAAAAAATTGCCCTTTTGATGCTGTCCTTGTCACATCAATAATGTCTTACTGGTACCCGGGGGTGCGGAAAGTAATCGAAATTGCAAGATCCTTTTCAAAGGATGCGCCTATAATGCTCGGAGGAATATATGCGACCTTGTGGAGCAGGCATGCATCTGAAACATCCGGCGCTGATTTTATTTATACAGGACATATCAGCGACAACATTAAGTTCGCTTTTAATACGTTCGGATTCAGGATAAAGAAAAAAAGAGAAGGACTCCCTTATTACAGGCTTGGTTTATACAGGCAGCATCAGTTTGCCCCGGTGTTGACAAGTACAGGATGCCCTTTCAGATGCGCATATTGCAGTTCCAGGTTTTTATACGACAGATTTATTCAGAGAGATTCTCCCGGCGTAGTCAGGGAAATACAGGACCTTTACAGCATTGGCATAAGGGATTTTGCCTTTTATGATGACGCCCTTCTTGTGAACGCCGAGTCACATATCAAGGTCATTCTTAAAGAAATCATCAAGCATGCCCCTGACGCAAGATTCCATTGTCCAAACGGACTGCACGCAAGGTTTATTGATGATGAACTTGCAGGCCTGATGAAGAATTCGGGATTCAGGACATTAAGGCTGGGGCTTGAAACAGTTGATGTGGAAAGACAGAGACTGACAGGAGGGAAAGTGACCTCGGAAGATCTGCTCAATGCCGTCAAAAAACTGAAGAATAAAGGGTTCACAAAAAATGACATAGGAGTTTATTTGATGTACGGGCTTCCGGGGCAGGGGCTTGATGAAATCAAAGAAGGCGTGCAGTTCCTTAAAAGTCTGGATGTAAGGATAAACCTGACCGAATTTTCTCCTATGCCCAAAACAGAATACTGGGAAAAACTTAAAAACAAAGGCATTGTCAACGATGAGATAGATCCTCTCCTGACAAACAACTCGGTCTTTGCATATCTTTTCTCAGGATACGATATCGACGAACTCGCAAGATTGAAGCTGGAGGTTAAGGAATATAACCTTAAGCCTCCGGGAATCCGGGCATAGTTCTTTTTTGTCATTCATGCAGAAGCAGGAATATCTTAGACGTCATCCCGGGTGCAATGTGGACTTTTCACCTCCCTGCGCATCTGCTTTATAAGGAAATATAAATAACTTTTCTGCTAAAATATTTCATCTTCGCCGGGGTAGCTCAGTGGCAGAGCAGCTGATTCGTAATCAGCAGGCCGGGAGTTCGACCCTCCTCCCCGGCTCCAGTCTTTATTTCCTGCCGCTTTAAGTGTCATAAGATGCCGGTCACACTGGTACGGCATTCTTCCGGGTGTCGGCGTCATGCCGATAGGAATCTATATCTTCTTCTTTCTTCCGCGACTTCCTTGCCAAATCTCACCCCTTGATATTGACTACTTGTTCAATATTAAAGATTTTATTAGGCGGCTTTGTAATGAACAATTGACATTTCGGACTGGAGGTCTTCAATTTTGTCCAAAAGTGTCTCAATGCCGTCAACCACGCTGCTTTTCATATATGCCTCTCCGCATTCCGAACAAATTTCAGCGGGCACATCTTTAATAACGATAATCTTATTGTCCACAAAAAACGGCGCGGTTGTGATGCCATCACGCAGTTCGCCGCCGCATAGGGGACACTTCTTAATCTTTTGCTCCTCTTGTTTTCCAGTCATTTTCCCACCTCTCTAATGAAGGTTTATATACCGTTATTACAAATATCCTGTCAAGGTCCCTGTCGATTGCTATAACAACATGAACAGGGTTAGAGTCGATAAAGCCAAGGACAAGGCAGCCGGGAAGCGGTCTGCCCTCCATTGTATAATCTTCAATTATTATACAATTATTCAGTGAATCCTCAATCTCCTTCTTCCTTAGACCCTCAACTCTCAGTTTTTTGACAGCATGTAAAGACCATAATATTTTCTCATTTACTTCAGGGATATGCTCCCTTGCCTTTTGTTTTATAAAAATCTCTTTTTCTTCCGGGGTCATTGCTTTATCTTTCTATATCTCTTAAAGACATCATACCTTTAGTCTCCGCATTTCTATCATGTACATAAAGGTAGACTGTAGACTTCATAACATAAGGAGGAATGCTCTTTTTCTCCAGCCCATACCAGTTGTGGATCAAGGTGAGGGTCGTATTCGTATTTCTTCGGCTTGGGCTTTGAGGTGTCATAAGATGATAGCCCCACGGGGACGGCATTCTTCCGGGTGTCGGCGTCATGCCGATAGGAATCTACATCTTCTTCTTTCTTCCGAGATTTCCTTGCCAAATCTCACCCCTTGTTGTCTATTTATTGATTAATATTAAAGACTTTATTGATAAATTGCAATGGCATTAATTCTTGTCAGCCGGGCAAGCCTCGGAGGAGCGCAGGCATGTGCCTGCCCCTGGCATGAGGTCGTATCGACCGGACCCTTGCCTGGGCCGGAATGTTCCGTGCGAAGTCAAAGGATCATGAAGGCCCTTCTATTTATGCTGGAATTTGATGACCAGCTTGGTATCCAATGCCTTTGCTATCTTATTCAGAGTCTCGACAGTTGCCTTCCTGAAGCCGCCCCTTTCAAGCCTTGATAGCGCCGGCTGTTTAGTCCCTATCTTCCTCGCCAGTTCTTCCTGTGTGACCCCGGCCTTTGCCCTCGCCTTAATCATGCTCTCCAGGAGTTCAAATTCAGTGTCGAGATCGTGCCACGCCTTCTTGAATTCAGGGTCCTTCATCTTCTCCCTGATATGTTCTTTCAGTGTCCTTCCTCTCATTTCTTACCTCCGTATCTTTGCAGGAAATCCGTCATTCTTTTTTCAGCAATCGCGATTTCCTTTTCCGGTGTTTTGTCTGTTTTCTTGATAAAACCGTGCAAAAGAATAAATCGTCTTCCTGTAAACGTAAAATATAGAACTCTGACAGTTCTATGGGCGTCTTTGATTCTGATTTCCCTTATTTTATCCTTTATCTGCCTGGTATACGGTTCTTTCAGTAAAACTCCATAGTCTCCGAGCAAATCAATTAACCTCAGCACCTTTGTCTGTGTTCCGACCGGAAGAGAATCGATGAAATCTGCGACGGGTTCATTCCCTTGATCGTCTTTATAGTATTCGACTGTCCAGTTCATCCGTTTTAATTATAACTCATATGTTATATAACATACAAGTTATAATTAATCACTTCATTAGCGTGAAAAAATCGTGAAAAATTTTGACAAAAATAGGCTGTTTTTGACAAAACATGACTGACTGAAATAACCTCGCAAAATGGCTCTGGTGGCTGATTTAGGCGGTATTTTCAAGCCTCGCCGGTCATGTTTAAATCCGGTTCGTAATCAGCAGGCCGGGAGTTCGACCCTCCTCCCCGGCTCCACTTTTGCGCTGTAGATTCAAGCCCGTGCAACAGTCCGTCACGCCCCACAGAAGATGACCCTCTAACATGATGCTGAAAAACCCGGTCTTGTCACCCTGAAATTGGTTCAGGATCTCATAACCTATTGAAATACGCAGGTGCTGAAACGAGTTCAGCATGACATTGTAGCTAACGCATTAGTTTTTCAGCGCCCTGCTAAATATCGCCCATTTTCACTCCCGAGAGTTCGAAAAAAGATTTGCTTACCAAATGCAATTGTGTTTGCATTTAGTAGCACTATTTGCTAATATCTTTGCATATGGTAAACAGGCGCTTCTGGCAGGAAAGGATAAAAGAGGGATTCAAGGATCGGTCGGTTGTATGGCTGTCCGGGGTGCGCCGTGTGGGTAAGACCATGCTCTCAAAGAGCCTTCCGGACGTGGAATATTTCGACTGTGAACTTCCCAGAGTGAGGCGCATGATGGAAGACCCCCAGTCTTTTCTTGAAGACCTGAGGGGTCGCACTATCGTGCTCGATGAAGTCCACCGTCTTGATAATCCCTCTGAAATCCTCAAGATAGCGGCAGACCACTATCCCGAGACAAAGATACTGGCGACCGGTTCATCGACGCTCGGCGCCTCGTCGAAGTTTAAGGATACCCTGGCCGGCAGGAAATACGAGATATGGCTCACTCCTATGACGTCTTCCGACCTCGCTGCCTTCGAGAAAAGGGACCTTTCTCACCGCTTCGTCCGTGGAGGCCTGCCCCCGTTTTTTCTTTCCAAGAAGTATCCGGAGCGAGATTTTCATGAGTGGATGGAATCCTACTGGGCCAAAGACATACAGGAGCTTTTCAGGCTTGAGAGGCGGCATTCTTTCCTTAAGTTCGCCGAACTACTCATGATCCAGAGCGGAGGGATATTCGAGGCGACACGTTTTGCCCACCCCTGCGAGGTGAGCCGAGGAACGATCTCCAACTACCTTGCTGTCCTTGAAGCGACCTATGTCGCCCACGTGATAAGGCCTTTCAGCTCCCACCGCCCGTCAGAGATTATCTCCGCACCGAAGGTCTATGCCTTTGATACCGGCTTTGTATGCCATTACCGGGGATGGCACGAGCTTCGCAGGGATGACTATGGAAACCTGTGGGAACACTATGTGCTAAACGAGATACACGCACAGACCCAATCCCGAAAGGTGCTCTACTGGAGAGACAAGCGTGGACATGAAGTGGATTTCGTGCTCGCAAAGCGTCAAGGCGAGCCTATTGCCATCGAATGCAAATGGTCCGCCACCGAATTCGATGTCGCCAACATTAAAGCCTTCAGGTTGCGGTACTCAAGAGGAGCAAACTACGTGGTCTCGTCAGATGTACAAAGGCCCTTTTCCCGGACATACGATGATATTTATCTTAAGTTTGTGAGCCTTGCTGATTTGATTAAAGCAATAGCAGGACTTCACTGATATTCTCTTAAACATTCGCGACGCAGTATGCTAAGGAATTCTTTATGAAACAGAGCCAGGAAGAAAAATATGGGAATTATGTGTAATTGTAAATAGTGGATTCGTAATCAGCAGGCCGGGAGTTCGACCCCCCTCCCCGGCTTTCTTAAAATCAATAAGTTATTTGACAAAATAAATCAATTAATTTATCCTTATATCACTATATCGTGATTAAGGGATAAAAATATGCTGAGTGATTTTATTAAATTATCAAAGGCAATCTCGGATGAGACAAGAGTGAGGATATTGAAACTTCTTGAAAACCGGGAATTATGCGTCTGCCAGTTGATGGCCATCCTGGAAATGGGACAGTCAACAGTCTCAAAGCATCTCGGGATCCTCAAGAATGCAGGACTTGTTGAAGTGAGAAAAGACTGGACATGGTCTTTCTATCGCCTATCACAAAAGATAAAGAACGGTTATAATTTTGATTTCATAAAACTCATCAATAATTCTCTAAGCGATGATCCGCTGATACGTAGCGACAGAAAGAAATTAAAAGAGATTCTTAAAAAGGATATAAAAACCATTTGTATAACAGGTAGAAATAGGTAATGGACAAAAACATTCCTGCCGGGAGAAGACTTTCTTTTATTGACAGGTTTTTGACCCTCTGGATATTCACAGCCATGGCATTTGGAGTAGGAGTCGGGTATTATTTCCCCGATGTTGAAAAGGTCATCAATACCTTCAGCGTCGGGACTACGAATATCCCCATAGCAATCGGTCTTATACTGATGATGTATCCCCCCCTGGCCAAAGTCCGCTATGAAGAGCTTCCGAAAGTATTCAGCAACTATAAAATCCTTGCAGTGAGCCTAATCCAGAACTGGATTGTCGGTCCTGTTGTAATGTTTTTTCTGGCGATCGTCTTTCTCCCGAATCATCCCGAATACATGGTTGGAGTTATACTCGTGGGACTTGCCCGCTGCATCGCCATGGTCCTCGTCTGGAATGACCTCGCTTGCGGTGACCCGGAGTATGTAGCGGGACTCGTAGCCTTTAATGCACTTTTTCAGGTATTTACCTATTCGATCTATGCCTGGATCTTCGTTACCATCCTCCCTCCTCTTTTCGGTCTAAGCGGCGCAGTTGTGGAGGTATCAATTTCGGAGATAGCAAAGAGCGTATTCATCTATCTGGGTATTCCGTTCCTGGGTGGTATTATAACGCGGTTTGTGCTCATCAGGATAAAGGATAAGATGTGGTATCACGAAAAATTCATACCGAAGATCAGTCCTGTTACGCTCATTGCGCTTCTCTTTACCATCATCGTGATGTTTTCTCTGAAGGGAGAATTCATTATCAGACTGCCCTTCGACGTGATCAGAGTTGCCATACCGCTCTTTATCTATTTCGTCTTTATGTTTCTCATCACCTTCTATATCTCGAAGAAGATCGGTGCCGACTATCCGAAGTCGGCAACACTGAGTTTCACCGCCGCATCAAATGATTTTGAGCTGGCTATCGCCGTTGCTGTAGCGGTCTTCGGAATCAACTCTGGCGTCGCCTTCGCAACCGTTATCGGCCCCCTCGTCGAGGTTCCCGTTCTAATTGGACTGGTTAATGTTGCAAGGTATTTCCAGAGGAAATACTATGGCGACGAATACTGCAGGATAACTGAAACCAGGCCTTTTTGATTAATGATTAAAGGAGATGAGAAGATGAAAATCGAAATATATGATCCGGCAATGCGCTGTTCATCAGGTCTCTGCGGGCCGACACCTGATGCGGTACCGGTCGGGATGAACGATGCAGTTATGGCGTTGAAAAACCAGGGGGCTGATGTCGAAAGGTTCAACCTTGTCCGGCAGCCTAAATCTTTTAAGGCTCATCGTGAAGTCGTGTGGGTGAAATGATAAGCTTGAATCAGTATAACATGGCTTCAGATAAGGGCAAAAGGGCTTTTCAGGTGGGCAAGAAAACTGTATGATTTTTGAATGGGCAAAAAGAG
>JBFMDL010000059.1:0-19221 GCA_040753635.1 Nitrospirota bacterium
CCGAAATAACATCGAAAAGAATTCGTCGCGGCTCCTTCAAAAATTTAAGAGAGCTTATCATGGCCATAAAGAAATATATCGAATCTCATAATCAAAATCCAAAGGTTTACGTCTGGACTGCTTCAGTCGGAAGCATCATGAGAAAAATTTCAAATGTCAAGAACCGTTAGAAACAGGACACTAGTGGATCAGCGGAAATACTGGCGCAAGGACTTAAAGACTGGGAAAGATCAATAATTGTAGGAGAAAAAACAAAAGGCCTATACATTATTAGGACTATTTTTCCATTTAAGGATGGAACTGCTTTATACCTTCCAACGAGTGAATACTTCTCCCCTAAGGGCAATAATTTTAGGAACGGCGTCTTGCCGGATATCGTTCTGAAAACACGAGAGAATAAAGATGCGCCCTTTGAATTTGCACAGTCGCTGCTAAACAAAATAAATGAATCACTATCATATGATGATCTAAGAGAAATTGCTGAGTCAATGCTTGCTGGAGTTTCCCAGTGACCCTTTTGATAGTTTATTTCTTCCCGATACCGAGACCTTATTGCATACTCGAATGTTGGCGGAAAAAGGTAAAAGGGGTCAGCCTGTTGACATGGGACAACCGTGCATGGTTACGTTGCGACTTGCGAGAAGCCTTCAATAATTGAAAAATCTCATAGAACTGTGAATAAGCAGGTGAAACACAGAAATCGTAAGGGTCAAAAATAATATAGGAGATCGATATTTTTTTCAGATCAGGCCGAGGCCGAGGCACAACCAGTAAAGCGCCGGGCCGGCGAAAGTAACCCCGTCAAGCTTGTCAAGCACCCCGCCATGACCGGGCACTACATTGCTTGAATCTTTTACCCCTGCGTCACGCTTGAACATGGACTCAACAAGATCACCGATGACTGTTGTTATGCCCACAACAGAGCCTATAAGGATTGTCTGATACAGAGATATTTGTTGAAGTATGGTCGCCTTTATCAGTGCAGCTCCCAGAATACCGCCTATAACAGAGCCGGCTGCTCCGGCGACTGTCTTATTGGGACTGATTTCCTTATAGAGCTTTCTTTTGCCTATACTTGTTCCAGCATAATATGCCATGCTGTCTGCCGCCCATACAGATGCGTAAAGGAGCACTATCCACTGAGGCCCTTCCTTTATGAGGCTGAACTGAAATGTGAGCAGTCCCGGTATATAAAGCAGGCCGAGCATCGCGGCAGATATATCGCTTAAAGAGGCCTTCGGGTCTCTCTTTGCAAACAGTCTTATGCCCATAACAGTAAGCGCTGAAAGAAGCAGAATGTCTGCAAAGAGATCCCTGGCCAGAAAGAATACAAACAGAAATGCGGCTCCCCAGAAGATGCCGGCATATTTAAGCAGGCCGCTTATCCTGTACATAGTATAAAATTCAAGGAGGGCTATTGTGCCGAAAAAAGTGAGTATAAAAAGAAAAAATTCAGGCGGGAGGTACATTACGTAAATATAAAAAAGAGGGATGAGGATCAGCGCTATAACAAGCCGTTTAAGATGCATTCGACCTCGATGGAAGGCTCCCGAAGCGGCGTTCCCTTCCCTGAAAATCCTGTATAGCCAGCATAAATTCTTCCTTGTCAAAGTCCGGCCATAATGTATCCGTGAAATAAAGTTCGGAATATGCGCTCTGCCACAGGAGAAAATTGCTGAGCCTCCTTTCGCCGCTCGTCCTGATTATGAGATCAGGATGCGGCAGGCCGACCGTATCAAGATAGGAATTGAAGAGGTTTTCCGTCAGTTCTTCAGGCTTGTTTTCGGAATCCATAATCTTTCTGACAGCCCTGATAATCTCGTTTCTTCCGCTGTAACTAAGCGCTGCGACAAGAGTCATTCCGTTATTTGAAGCAGTTTTTTCCTCTGTTTCCTTTATAAGGGCCTGGATATTTTCCGGAAGCCGCCATATTTCACCTATTGCCCTGAAAACAATACCCTTTTTAAGCAAACCCGAAAGTTCATTCTTGAGATAGAACTCAAGGATTTTCATTAATGTGGAAATTTCTGATTGCGGGCGCTTCCAGTTCTCGGTCGAAAAAGTATAAAGCGTCAGACATTTGATACCCAGTTCAAGGGAGATTTCAGCTATCTCCTTTGCCCTTTCCGCGCCTCGCCTGTGGCCTTCTATCCTTAAAAGACCCCTTAACTCGGCCCATCTGCCGTTGCCGTCCATAATTATTCCTATATGGGATGGTATCCTGTCTGATAAAACCATTAGCCTTATCTTCCTTTCACCGAATAGATATATAATACTGTGCCGAGCGGATTTTCTCCCTTAAGTATGTTGCCGAACTTTATTCCTAAAAACGGACTTGTCAGAACGAGCATCTTGTCCCCGGCAAGCGCATAATCCAGAACTGACCCCTTTATATCATTTATCAAAATGCCTTCCTCCATAGAAAAGCCGTTCCACCAGTAATTTTTTATGCGGGAGCTCTTATATCCTATACCCTTTGCCATCTCAACAAAAGGCACCCTGTCTATAACAAGGACTTCCTTGTATCTTGTAATGAGCCTGTCCTTGACTGACCATTCACCCTTGTCCATATATGTTGCGGGGACCTCTCTTTTAAAAGTGGTCAAAAACCCTCCTGTATCTGTCCTGCTCCTCCACGTTCTTATGCCTTTTTCATTAAAAAGATTCAAAAATCCCTTTTCGTCATACGCAAATATAAGGGCCTCCTTTTCGGCCCCCTCGATATAAACAAAATCATATAAATTCACACCCCCGGGGAGTTTCACTTTTTCGCCTGTTTTATATTCGCCGTTCCAGGTTATCTCGAAAACATCTTTGTCAAACCCGTCGGACTTTGTGTATGACTGACCTATCAGGCCGGCTCCCACCTTTCTGAGAAAATACTTTCCTTCCCAGAGCTTTCTGAACTCCGTCCCTTCAAGTTCGTAAATATAGGAGACCACCTGTCCGCTGCTCATGGAAGTCACAATAAACTCGTCTTTGCCGTTCTTGTTAAGGTCGGCCGAATCTATCCATATATGATCATCCGTTGCCGAACCTTTAATCTCCCATAGATACTGGAGGTCTACAGCGGGTATAAAAAACCTTGAGTCTTTTCCTGTGCTCAGGACAATCTCCTGTTTACCATCGCCGTCGAAATCCCCGGTCGAGACAAATCTTGCGCCAAACGGCAGGTCGAACATCAGCATAGCCTCGCCTGATCTGGGACTGAAAAATTCTTCGCCGAACTTCAATTCTTTTGCAAAGGCTATGTCCACCTTTGCATTCAGATCCACAAACCTGGAACCGTCCGACACCCAGAAAAGCTGCTGCCTGAGAAGGGTTCCCTTTTCCGCCTCTTTGGCAGTGAGGAGGAGAACGACCTCCGCCCCCTTCTTTCCGGCTTCTTCAAGCAGTTTCTTCTCATCAGCGGTTTCAAGCGCTGTGTCTATCATTTCGATCCTCTCAGTCGCCTTCAGCTTCCTGTAGTACTCATCAGCAAGGTACCAGTCCACATTCTTTTCCTGGCAAAAAAGCACTTTGATCTTTGTCTCCGATATCCGCACCTTGTCGCCTTCCTTTGCCTCGCCTTCAATCATGATCCCGGAAGAAGATTCAGGATTGACGCCGGTAATCTCGACCTTCCCGATCGTTGATTCAACCCTGCCCAGAAGTTCCTTTGTTACCGGATGTATGAACGGCTTCCCTTCTCTTAAAACTTTCAAGCGCATGCCCGGCCTGACCTGGCCTTTCCGGTCAATAGTCATTCTGACTTTACTTCCCTCAACTTCAGCAACCGTCCCGTTAACAGGGGTGAAATACAGCATGGTCTCATCCTTGAGTTTGGTTATCGGATCATCCTCGCCTTGCGCTAAAGAGACCATGACAAAAAAAGATATTATTATAATAAATGCAGTCCGTCTCATCTGTTGTCCTCCCCGAAATTTAATGTAAACCAGAATTTCTTGCTGCCTTGCAGATCAATATTCATTACAAATAAAAACGAAGTCCCCTGATAAAGTCTCTCGATCCCGTTTTCAGACAGTGAGATAGTTTCAACGGGATAGTGCCATAAGTCAATACCCTCGCTGAATTTGTAATCAATCCCGAGATTTAAAAATTTATCTTCGAGGCTGAATCCCCTTATGTTTTCATGCGCGGCCATGCTCTTAATCTGCATAATATCATCACCTGACCGGATCAGGGCATGTGGAGACCCCAGCAGGGATATATTCATTTCTACGGCAAACAATCCTGAAAATTTCCCGTCGAGTTCGTAAACGACCTTTATCCCCTGCTGTTGTGCAAGCTCTATCAGCTTTTTTATCTTTAACCTGTTCTGCTGCACTGCGCCCTCTCTTGAAACAGACAGAACAATATTGTCCCTTTCACGGGAGTAATCAAGAGAATAAATGCCGCCGATAAAATCACCGAGTTCCTCATATTTGGATGCCATCATATCTTCAATTGATGTGTCGGCAGACAAAAAATGGTCCAGCAGTGAAGACCTTCTGTAATCATCGTATATCAGGTACTCTGAAAGTCCGTCTTCCTTAACCGGCACATGGTTGTTCATTGTTTTTGTCATCGTTAAATCGACATCAGGGACCTTTGTTATCTTCGAATGGTACGCCTCGGGCCTTCTCGAAAGTATATCCAGTATATTCACAGCCTTTTTATTCAGAGAAAGCTCGGTAAGACTGCCGCTTTTCTCTGTTGCAATAACAGTAATATGCTTTGAGTTTACTATAATGTCATCAAACCCGTCACAATCGAAATCAAAATGATCAACCCTGATATTTTCCTTGAGAATGCCTGCAGCTAATGATTCAGCCCTGAGGAGGTGTCTGTAAATCGCCGACCTGAGGTGCGGCAGATAAAGACCTCCGAAAATACCATGCCAGTATGCATCATTGCACTGGCCTTTCCAGCTCTCAATCTGTGCTTCCCGGCCGTTCTTTCTGTCAACGCCGCAGGCGTCATGAACCTTCTGACTTATCATGAACATCCTTTTATGCATATGGTTTGATTCGGGGTATCTGACCATGAAAGAGCGCCATATCCCGCCTCTCAGCAGTTGTTTTGATTTCTCACCGATTATTCTCTCAAGTTCCTTAAGTGCGTATTCATATTCCAGGCTGACTTCTGAAGGGAGCGTCCATTTCCCCATCTCCCTGTAAGACGCTGCCGGGAGATAAACCCTCCCAACCGGCTGGAATTTTGAATGATATTCGGCAAATGTTGTTGTTTCTATCCAGTCTGAATTATGCTCGATTTCGGTCAAAAAATTATCCAGCCATCCATCCTTATAGCAGAGTTTATGGGTATTGGGCCATACCCCGAATTTCTCTCCGTCGTCTGCCAGCGTCAGCAGGGGATTCCCGCCTCTCATATAAATTTCCCTGAAATAAGATATCGTGTCTTCAACAGTCCTGAAAGGGATGTAATACCTCAATTTCTCACTGCCCGGGAAAACACTGACCTTACAGCCTTCATCTTCCGTTATATAGTAGCCGAGAAGGTCCCCATCTTCAAGTCCTGTCAGCTTGAAAAGGTAATCGTCAGCGGTCAGATATTCCAATCCCGCCTTTGAGATGATGCCCGGCATCCGTGGTTCCCAGACCCTTTCAGCAATCCATATGCCTTCAGGTGTATATCCAAGATTCTTTTTTATGAATTTCGACAGTTCGTTTATCTGCAGATACCTGTCTTTTTCAGGCAGCACAGGAAGAACCGGCTCATAAAATCCGCCGGAGAGTATTTCAGCCCTTTCTGTTTCTACGAGGGTCCTGATGATTTTTATCGCCTCGGGATGCCGTTTCTGGATCCATGACAGCAGGTTGCCTGAATAATGGAGAACAACCTTAAGGCCGGGATGTCCCAGCAGGGTCTCAAGAAATGGAAGATAGGATTTCGTGTAGGCTTCCTCAAGGATGTAGTCGAAATTGCCCACCGGTTGATGATTATGGAATGCAAGAATAAGATATAGTTTTGACATTATTTTTCAGAATTATTGTACAGATTACTAAAAATCGACAGAGATACCCCTTGCATTCAGCAACAATCCGTCAAATATGAAATTATGCAAATAAAGCTTCTTTCCATCAGCTATACACTATAACACAAACACAGTTGAGGTTTAAAGGAGTCGGGAAAAGCCCGGCTTACTTACACTCAGCTAAAATTTTTCATCAAGTCCGCAAAATTCAATTTTTTGCCGGACAGGCCTTTTTTGCGGTTTATCCGGTTATTTTCTGCATATTATTTCCCCCGCGGCTGCCTCCTGTGCTGACCCGGAGTCCCAATATACAAACATTTTTGCCGCACTGACTGTGTTATCCAGCAGGTACGGGCTGCCGAAAGACACAAACAAATCAGCCCTGTCCTTAAGAGAGGAAATTTTTCGGCGGACCCAGACGCTCGCACCTCCTTTCCATGCCTTTGTCTCCGAAAATATTGCTACAATGACAAATGAACCGGAGGGGAAAGATATACTGCGCGTCCTTGAGCCGCGCCTAAGTATCTGTAATTTCAGCCCGGGGAAGTTACTGCCGAGTCTTTCAGCAAAAACATGCCCTTTTGTCATTTCTTCATCATTCAAAATGACAAGATATGGATCGCCTGTTACTTTGAATTCTCCTGAAATCTTTATTGCCTTTCCCGTTAGTTCCTGCGAGAGAGAGCGGTGTTCATCAAAATCGGGAGAGATCGTTACCGCAGGCCGTCTGAGTCTATTGCGGAAATCTGATAAACGACCTTCATTGAGTAATATTCTCTTCTTTTCGAGATATGAAACAAGTTTTTCAGTATCAGAGGGGTGAAGTATCAAATCAATGCCTGCCTCCAGCGCTATAAACGATGCCCTTATTTCTGAGTGTCTACCGATGCCGCCCATATTCATGGCATCGGTTATCAGTATGCCTTGATATCTCATCTTATTTTTTAGAAATCTGACAGCCTTTTCGGAAATCGATACAGGGATGCCTGACGGGTCTATAGAAGGGACATTCAGGTGCCCTAACATAATCATTTTTACTTCCGTCTCTATAGCCTTTTTAAAAGGGATGAGTTCATTCTTCATAAGATGAGACAAATCTGCGTTTACCGCGGGAAGTTTTATGTGTGAATCCACATCAGTATCGCCGTGCCCCGGGAAATGCTTTCCGCATGCAGCGAGTCCGTGACCCTGAATTGCCTTAATCATCTCGCATCCGAATAAAGATACCGTCTTGCTGTCTTCGCCGAATGCCCTGACCGATATTATCGGATTTTTCGGATTTGTGTTGATATCAAGCACAGGCGCCAGGATTGTATTTATGCCGGCATATTCCGCCTCCGCAGAAATCGCCTCAAAAGCCTCTCTGAGAAGTCTCAGATTTGAAGCTTGCATTTTGGACATTGATCTTTTCTTGAGGGCAGAGGCAATTGCCATCGCAGGCGGGAAAAGAGTCCCTCCATCTATCTGCTGGCCGAGTCCCTGCTCAAGATCCGAGGAGATTATAAGCGGAATCTCTGCATTATCCTGCAGTCTCCTGACATATTCCCTGACGGTTTCAAGTTCCCCTCCGAAAATAATAAAACCGGCTATCCCTTTTTTAACTAAAGAAAGGTAGCGGCTGAATTTTGTCTTGATCTCTTTCCCGTTCAGACGTGGAATAATGAACTGATAATAGTTCTGCATGAGGATATTATACATGCTGAACAGGTTATTGCATAAACCCAACGTTCATGCCAACAAGTTGGCATGAACGTTGGACAGGAGTGAGACTGATTCAATAACAAGGTTGATACTTGTCCAAAATAAAACTTTACAGAAGGCGGAATGCCTCGAAAACAGAATAAATCGACATGATTATTAAATGTCAGACCCCGACTTTGTTAAATAAACGCATTAACGATAACTCTGTATTTGTGTTATTTCGTAATTGTTTGTGGATTGATTTTCAGGGTGTCGTTATTCTGTTTCCTCAACATCCCGCCTTCTTATGTATATTTGAAATTATTTTGGACAGCAATGAACAAGGTTGATAAATATATTCATAAAATTTAAAATGCAATATGAAGAAGATATTTATATTCTTGGGTATCATTCTGCTTCTTTTTTCCTGTTCAAAAAAAGCTGTTTATCCCGAAGCGCCTGCCGACGGCGATTCCGTGAAGATAGCCCTGGTCGGGATAGAAGAAAAAAAGCCTGTTTTTTTTACATTTTACGACAACGGGAAGGGAATAAATTATTTTGTTCTTAAGGTCAACGGTGATGTCCGGTCATATTTCGACGCATGCGCCAGGTGTTATCCTAAAAAACTCGGATACAGATCCGAAACAGAACGTATTATATGCAGGGCTTGCGACATTGGTTATCATGCAAGTGATTTGAAAGACGGGATAGGAAGCTGTTATCCTATCAAACTTGAAGGAAGGGTCGAAGAAGATAATTATGTTATCTACAAAACCGACCTCCTTAAAGGTAAAAAATATTTTTAGACGGAACATCAGGATAAGCAATGGGTTTTTTTGACAGACTGAAAAAGGGACTAAGCAAGACAAAACAGGGTTTTGTCGAAAAAGTGGAATCGATCTTCAAAGGCCATCCTGTGGATGAGACGACACTTGAAGAGCTCGAGGAAACGCTTATCCTTTCAGACATCGGGGCAAACAGTGCATCGGAGATCATAGGGCATCTCAGGGAGAAAGCCGGCAGGGGCGAGGTAAGGGATGCCGGTTCCGTGAAGGATTTCCTTAAGAAGGAGATGTCATCTATGCTCGGCACGCCCCATCCTCTCGTTGTCTATGGTGAAAAACCGTTTGTAATACTTGCGGTAGGCGTTAATGGCGTAGGGAAAACGACCACGATTGGAAAGCTTGCATACAACCTGAGAAATCAGGGGCATTCGGTCATGCTGGCTGCCGCTGATACATTCAGGGCTGCTGCCATAGAACAGCTCGAGATATGGGCCGGGAGAACGGAATCGCAGATTGTTAAACACAAGAGCGGGGCTGATCCTTCCGCTGTAGTGTTCGATGCAATAGAGGCGGCAAAAGCGCGCAGAACAGATGTGGTAATAATAGACACAGCCGGCCGGCTGCATACAAAAAGCCCTCTTATGGAGGAGCTGAAGAAAGTAAAAAGAGTATGCGAAAAGGCGATGCATGGATCACCCCATGAAATCCTGCTTGTTGTCGACGCCACAAACGGCCAGAATGCGTTGCGGCAGGCGCTTATGTTCAATGAGGCTGTCGGAGTAACGGGCATTGCCCTTACAAAACTCGATGGAACAGCCAAAGGCGGCATTGTTTTCGCAATAAAAAAAGAGCTTAATATCCCCGTAAAACTGATAGGAGTTGGCGAAGGACTCGACGACCTTCAGACATTCGTGCCGGACGATTTTGTCAAAGCCCTTTTTGAATAGATAATGAGAGGCTCGAAATGACATGCGAATGGCTCGCAATGATATAAGGAGACTCCGCATCAAGACTACAGGGGATTATCAGGTTAAAAGGACAAAAAGCCACGACTATTAAGGCATGAAACAATTCGAGACAATCGACATATCAGGAGATGCGGGCATCAGGGCGTTCGGCAGGGACCTGAGCGAGGTTTTCGAGAATGCCGCAACCGGCATGTATAGTCTTATTGCTAACCTTTCCCTTGTAGAAAAAAAAAGGGAAATCGGCATCTCGGCAGAAGGCCCTTCTTTGGAAGGGCTTTTTATATCATGGCTCAATGAGTTGATCTTTCAGTTTGATGCTTACGGATTCATAGCCAAACGTGTTGTCATTTCCGAATTGCAGCTTCAGACGGATGATTCCGGATCACGGGCTCCCTTCACACTTAAGGCCACTCTCTCGGGTGAGGACTTTGACCCGGAAAGACACGAAGGAAATTTATTGATAAAGGCCGCCACATATCATAAACTTAGAATTGAAAGAACCGGTGATATGTGGGAAGCTGATGTTATTTTTGACATCTGACCCGCATATTTGCTGAATTCAGAATATGGAAAGCAAGATTTTTTTGTCTTTACACAAACGTTCTATAAAAGGAAGACAGATGCACTGTAATAGTTCTGCAAATCAACGGGATTTAATTATTATTCACATGAATGCAGACTTGACTGATAGTGCATTTACAGAGGGGTTGGCTGGTCGCTCTTTAGGGCTGTAAGGTGTTGATGGCAGCCCTTTTCCATCACATCTGCCTTCCATATAGGGACATGTTTTGCAACTGGTGGGTTTATTTTTCTTCGAATTTCCGGCTTTTATAAAAAGGAGGTGTTCATGTCTATAGAAAAGCTCAGAAGGATAGATGATACAAAATTTGAAGTGCCGGCAGATTATAAACAGGGGATGCGCGTTCACGGGATTATTTACGTGGACAGCGTTCTCGAAAAAGAACTCGAATCGCACTCGATCGATCAGGTTGCAAACGTTGCAACCCTGCCGGGAATTATAAAAGCCTCTATTGCAATGCCGGATATCCATACCGGCTATGGATTCCCTATCGGAGGTGTTGCGGCCTTTGATCTGAAGGAAGGGATAATTTCTCCCGGCGGCGTAGGTTATGACATCAATTGAGGTGTGAGGCTCCTGAGAAGCAACCTTGGGAAAGATGAGGTTCTTCACAGGATCAGGGACCTCGTGGAGGTTCTGTACCATGAAATACCATCCGGAGTCGGTTCCAAAGGGAAGATTCGCCTCGGGCCGGATGAAGAAAGAAAAATTCTGATTAAAGGCGCCCAGTGGGCTGTCGAGAACGGACTTGGAGACATATCGGACATAGAAAGGATAGAATCAAAAGGCTGTATTGAAGGGGCCGACCCTTCTATCATAAGCAAAAAAGCTTACGAAAGGGGCAGGGCACAGCAGGGCACTCTCGGCTCAGGAAATCATTTCCTCGAAATCCAGCATGTTGATGAGATTTATGATGAGAAAGTCGCCGACACTCTGGGGCTGTTCAAAGGACAGATGACGGTAATGATACATACAGGCTCACGGGGATTCGGGCATCAGGTGTGCACGGATTTTCTCGAGGTCATGGAGCGCGCCGCCGGCAAATATAATATTGAACTTTATGACAGGGAACTCGCATGCGCTCCTTTTAACAGTCCTGAGGCACAGGATTATCTTTCTGCAATGAGGGCAGCCGCAAATTACGCATGGGCAAACAGGCAGTGCATTACCCACTGGACAAGGGAAGCCTTCATGAATGTGCTCAATACAACGCCCCGCGACCTCGGAATGAGTCTTATATACGACGTAGCGCATAATATAGCGAAAGTCGAAGAACACACCGTAGACGGCAAAAAGAGAAAACTCATAGTCCACAGAAAGGGCGCAACAAGGGCATTCCCGCCTGGGCATCCGGAACTGCCCGATATATACCGGCATTTGGGACAGCCTGTTCTCATCCCCGGAGACATGGGCAGGGCATCTTTCGTTCTTATCGGCACTGAAAATGCGATGCAGGAAACATTCGGCTCCACATGTCACGGTGCAGGGAGGGTAATGTCAAGACACCAGGCTATCAAGAGGGCAAAGGGCCGGGCAATATGGCGCGAGATGGAAGACAGGGGAATAATTGTAAGATCAGCCGGCAGGGGAACACTCGCTGAAGAGATGAGCGAGGCATACAAAGATATCTCCGATGTTGTTGATGTGGTTCATAAGGCCGGCATCTCGAAAAAAGTTGCAAGGCTGAGGCCACTGGGGGTGGTGAAAGGATGAAACTCAGGATCGGAGAAATATCTTATACGAACCTGTTTCCCATATTTTATATGTTGCGGAAGGAGTGCGACTGTTCGGGATATGAGTTCATAGAAGGGACCCCGTCAGCGCTGAACAAGAAAATCCGGGAAGGCGATATCGACATAAGCCCTTCGTCATCTATCGAATATCTAAGATATCCTGACAGATATAAACTGATAGAGAACCACTCAATAAGCTCAACAGGACCGATCGGCAGTATCCTGCTTTTCAGCAGAAGACCTATTGAGACCTTGAACGGACTCACAGTCCTGACCTCGTCACAGTCGGAGACATCAGTTGCGCTCCTCCGGATAATACTCAAAAAGTTCTACGAACTGGAATGTCCTTTAAAATCAACATCCGCCCGGATCGAAAGCGCTATCAGATCAAATACGGCTTATCTGTTAATAGGCGACGAAGCCCTTGCTGAAGCGCTTAAATGGCCCAGGCTTTATATATATGACCTCGGCGACCTCTGGCACAAAAATACCGGGCTTCCGTTCACCTTCGCCCTGTGGATAGCCAACAGTGATTGTTACCACGGGAAGTCCGAACTGCTCAGGAAGTTCACAGATGACCTTAACAGATCCAAGGCGTCCGCCTTGAAGAATCTCAAGGCTATCGCCGGTTCCTCCCCGCTGGTACGGTTTCTTTCAGAGGACGAGCTTGTTTCATATTGGAAAGGCATTTCATATGACTTTAATGATGAACACAAAAAAGGACTGGAACTTTTCAGAAGATATTCAGAAGAGATCGGACTGCTTTAACTAACAAAAACCATCCCTAAAAAAGAAGAGATTTTCCCAAAAGAGAAACCCGCTTTTTTATAAAGGCACAATCTATCCGCATTTAATACTGGCACAATTCTTGTTAATAAGATGTGTTCGGTTCGGATTTTCAAAACAGAAAGGAGGTGAATTTTGATGAAGAAGGCAATTGCAATATTACTTTCCGTTGTTTTTATCTTTGCCATGACAGCAGTATCCTTTGCTGCAGAAAAGGCAGCGGCGCCGGCAGTGGAAAAGAAGGCTGAAGCAACTGCTCCTGCAAAGGCGGCAGAGAAGAAGATACAGGTTACAGGCGATGTCGCAGCTGTTGATGCAAAAGCCAGTACCATTACAGTAAAGGGTAAAAAAGGCGAAATAGTGGCATCGGTTAATGACAAGACCAAGATAACATCCGGAAAAGACAAAAAGACCCTTGCAGATGTAAAGGTCGGCGATAAGGTGAGAGTCAAATACGTAGAGGCTGACGGCAAAAACACAGCCAAGAGCATAGCTATTTTAGCGGCTCCGGCTGAGAAACCGGCAGCAGCTCCGGCTGAGAAGAAAGCAGCACCGGCAAAGAAGCCGGCAGGTGGGTACTAATACCCGGGAAATAAGATTTCATCGATCGAATACCTCCCGCCGGGATCAAATCTGCGGGAGGTATTCATGGTGATAATAAATCAGAAAAAAACAAACAGCTCATAAAGGAGAAAAGTTCTATGAAGACTATATTTAAGTATCTGGCATTTGGAATATTTTCGATGTTCATATTTGTCAGCTGTTCCAAACAGCCTGCCGAGGAAATCAATGCAGCTAAAACCGCTGTGGATACAGTCATCACCGAAGGCGCTGAAAAATACGCACCAGAGGATGCCAAAAAAATAAATGATGAACTGTCTGCAGCCATGAGCGAAATCAAGGCGCAGGACGGCAAATTCCTCAAGAATTACTCCAAGGCCAAAGAAATGCTTGTCAAAGTCAAGGCGGATGCAGATGCCCTCAGGTCAGGATTGGCTGCAAAGAAAGAGGAAGCAAAAAATAATGCTGTTGCAGCACAAGACGCTGCAAAGGCCGCTGTTGAGGAAGCAAAAGGACTCCTGTCAAAGGCTCCTAAAGGCAAAGGCTCAAAGGCGGACATCGAGGCATTCAAGGCCGACATAAAAGGACTTGAGGAATCTCTTGCAGAGGTCCAGAGTTCAATAGACACCGAAGATTATGCTGTTGCAGCTGACAAGGCCAACGCCATTAAGGAAAAGGCTGCTGCAGTATCCGAACAGGTCAAACAGGCCATGGAAAAAGTCGGCGCAAAGAAAAAGTAAATAATATTTTTGTATAATTATTTATTGGTACAAAATATTAATAAAATACTTTTTATCTTTGCATTAGTATCCGTTCTTGGTTGCAATGCACCGCAAGCACCTCCGGAGGTTAGACTGGCAGAAGAACAGGAATATAACCTCTGGAGGTCAGGCGCTGAAATATATGTCCCGATTGAATACAATCAATACAGGATATCACTCAGAAAGGCAAACGAGGATTTTATAAGGGAAAAGTCCAGGTTTGCATGGTTCAGGAATTACAAACGGGTTGAGTCTGATTTCAGAGATATCCTGCAATCAGGTTATCAGATACAAACAAAAATAAATGAACAGAAAA
This sequence comes from Nitrospirota bacterium, assembly GCA_040753635.1. Classification (GTDB taxonomy): domain Bacteria; phylum Nitrospirota; class Thermodesulfovibrionia; order Thermodesulfovibrionales; family UBA6898; genus JBFMDL01. Next base: position 14,148 of record JBFMDL010000059.1, read on the forward strand.
TAATAAAGTCCGAAAACATCTCAAACCAGATATCTTTTTTAAAAAGCAGGATCGAGACCCTTAAGGGATTGACATATAAGATTAACGAGGGCAGACATGCCCGAAAAGACCTCATAAAAGCGGAACTCCTGTTGTCTGAAGCGAGCCTCAGACATGAAAGCAAAGATTACAGGGCCGCAGAGGAAAAGTTGAAAGATATATCTGCATTTATTAGTGCGGCTGAAGGAGCGATTCTGCCGATTTTTGACCGTTACTCTGACAGTGTCCAGATCAGGAAATGGCAGAGATGGTATGAAGATACTGTAGCCGAATCAAGGGATAAAAGGATCATGGTGATTATAGTGAACAAGAGTGAACGTATACTGACGCTGTATAAAAACGGCCGTCCTTTCAGGGCATACAATGTCGGTATCGGACGTAACGGATCTGCGGATAAACTCCATGCAGGCGATGATGCAACACCTGAAGGCCGGTACAGGATCATAAAAAAATTGCCGAGAAGCCGTTACCATAAGGCATTACTCATAAATTACCCTAATGAAGAAGACAGGAAAAACTTTATTCTCGCAAAGAGGAAAGGGCTTATACCTGCAAGGACCGGCATCGGCGGCCTTATAGAGATCCACGGCGGAGGAAAGGACAGTATGACATACGGCTGCATTTCAATGGATAACAATAAGGTCGATGAGATATTCAATATTGTGAATATAGGCACTCCTGTAACCATTATTGGTGCAGTTGGCTATAACAACAGCCTTTCATCAGCTATCGAAGGACTTCAATAAATGTCTGCAAGCAGGAAGATTCAAATAGCCCTTATAACTTTCTTCGCCATTTTTCTGGTCATAGAGGGGATAGGTTTATATATCGGCGCCCGGAACAGATCGGGCAACGGGAAACCGGAAAACGACAAAACCGTCAGCCGTAAGGTCCCGAATCAGCTCAAGGCAAGAAATTATGCGCTCAAGCAGAGACTCGGCAGCCTGACTCCTGATACACTTTACATTGTCATAGATACCGGCAGGAACCTGCTTTTTCTTAAAAGAGGGGAACGGACAATACATGAAGCCGTGATCTCGAGCGGCAGCGGCAATGTGCTGAAAGACCCTTCAGGCAAAAGACAATGGGTCTTTGATACACCGAGGGGAGAATATACCGTGCAGACAAAATATATTTCGCCTGCGTGGACAAAGCCTGACTGGGCGTTTATTGAAGAGGGCGAAGCCATACCAAAGAATCTGAAGGACAGAGTCGAAGAAGGCGTACTCGGCGATTATGCCCTCGGTTTCGGCAAAGGCTACTTTATACACGGGACTCTTTATACAAGACTGCTGGGCAGAAACGTGACCCACGGCTGCATCAGGGTTGGAGACAAAGACCTCAAGACCATTTTTGCAGCAGCCGGCATAGGGACGAAAATATACATTTTTTAATCATGCGGCTGAAATTCATATTATTTCTTGCCATCCTTTTTGTCGCCAATACAGCTCATTGTTATGAAAAAGAGAGTATTGCAGGAGAAAACCGGCTCCTTGAGGCGGAGCTCAAGCTGGCGCGCAAACCTGATATTTATTTCGTCTTCAACCTTAAGGATAAAATTATCCGGATAAGGTCAAGAGGGATTCTGTTAAGAGGGCTTGTAATACAGGACGTTAAATACTGGGGAAGCCCTTTATCTGACAAGCCTTATCTTTTATTGAAGAAAAGCACATTCCTCAAACCCGGGAGAGAAAAGATCAAACCCGGAGAAAGCAAAGAAAAAGATGACTTTGAAATAGACGCCCTTGAACTTGACGACATGCCTTCCAAATATGTCCTCTCGATGGACGGGGGTCTGTCAATATCTGTCAAACCCGCGACCGGCGGGGTCATTTCATGGCTGTGCAATGTCTACTATTCAGCAAAAAGAAAAATATCACGCCCCCTCTTCATGTTCTGGAATGCGGTTCTGGGAAAACCATATATTGCCGTAGATATCGTCCTGGACGGGAAAGAAGCCAGGGCGCTATACTGGTCTTTATCCGAGGGCGCGGCTTGCATTGTATACCCTCCCTGATCCCTGTGTTGCAAAGAATTTAAAAAAATTGACAGACGAATGAGCATTCCATATAAAATGTAGGTATGTATTTTAACCGGAAAGCATTTAAAGACTATTTCCTTAAACTATCCCTCAATAAAAAACTTGTGGCGATAATGCTTTTTCTCAGCGTAAGCCTCATGTCAATACTCATCTTTCTTTATTACCGGACCGAGAAATCTATTTATACGGAGTTCGAAAAACAGATCGCCGAACTTTCAAAAGGCATACAGGTTGGCGTCGAAGAGGTGACCAGCAGGGGGATGACCGATGAAAAACGCCTTTTAAACTACCTTAAGAAACTCAACACAAAAGGAGTCAACGAAATATCGATTATCAGCAACTCGGACAGGATAATATCGAGCACCAATCCGCATAATATCGGGAAATGGATAACAAAGACCAAGAAAGAACTGATCTTCAAGGCCGAACTCGGCGAACCGGTGACCGGCGAGGGACAATCATACAATGTTATTGTCCCTGTCAAGGCAGGGGATAAACATTACGGGTACATACATCTTACGGTAAATACGGAAGACTTTACAGCACACATGCGTGACAGAGTGGCAAGGAGGATTATCGCGACCGCTATAATTTTCGGGATCGGGCTGATACTTATTCTGGTTCTTGCAAGAAAATACACAAAACCGATCGAAGACGTTGTGCAGGCCGCACAGAGGGTGGCAGCGGGCGACCTTGACCAGGAACTCAGCACAGACCGGAAAGACGAAATAGGCGAACTTTCAAGAAGCTTTAATCATATGGTCAGCAAGCTGAAAGAAGAGCGGGAACTCGAGGAGAGACTGAGAAAGGCGGAGCATCTCGCAGGGATAGGGCAATTTTCAAGGAGCATAGCCCATGAGATAAGAAACCCTCTTAATTTTATAAGCCTTTCGATAGACCACATCAAGGAGAAATACAAGCCCTGTGAAGCGGATAACGATTTTGACTCGCTGATACTCAATATTAAGAACGAGATACAGCGCGTGAGCAGGTTTACTGAAAGTTTTCTCGAATTCAGCAGGCCCCTCGAACTTAATCTGCAGAGAACCGACATGATAAGACTCATTGAGGATATTCTGGAACTTATACAGGCAAAGGCCCAAAAAGAAAAAATAGAAATAACAAGGGATATGGAATCCCTGCCGGAGATTCTTGCAGACCCTGAATTCATAAAGACATGCCTTTATAATGTTATCCTGAATGCATTCCAGGCAATGCCTGATGGAGGCAGGCTGACAATCAGGACAAGAAAGGCGGGGTCATGGCTTTCCATTTCCATTGAAGACACCGGGAAAGGCATTTCCGGGGATAAGGCGGCAAAGATATTCGACCCCTTCTTTACAACAAAAGACTACGGACTCGGCATCGGACTTGCGCTCACAAAAAGGGTTGTTGAGGAACATAAGGGAAAGGTTGAATTCAGGAGTAAGGAAGGCAGGGGCAGCGCTGTAACAATATTCCTGCCCGCAGAAAAGGAGAGCTGAAATGGCAGTTGTTCTTATTGTTGATGATGAACCGCTTCAGAGGGACATATTAAAGACAATCCTGGATGATGAAGGGTTCGAGACATACGCCGCCTCTTCCGGAGAAGAGGCGGTAAAAATAGCAAAAAAATATAATCCCGAGGTCATCCTTTCCGACCTCAAGATGGAAGGGATGGACGGTATCGAACTGCTTGAATCTATCCCGAAGGAGCCTTTCACTCCGACAATGATCATCATGACCGCACACGGGACAATTTCATCCGCTGTTGAGGCTATAAAAAAAGGCGCCTTTGACTACCTGACAAAGCCTTTGAATAAGGATTCCCTTTTAATGACCGTCCGGAGGGCTGTTGAGCGTTCCGGGCTTTTAAAGGAAAATCTTCAGCTTCAGAGAGAGTTGTATGACAGGTTTAAAATAGAGGGGATAATAGGCAATTCATCCAAAATGAAAGAGGCATTGGGAATAATGGAAAAAGTTTCGGGGAGCACGGCTACTGTTCTTATACTGGGTGAAAGCGGTACCGGAAAGGAACTTGCTGCAAAGGCGATCCATTACAACAGCCCGAGACGCACCAGGCCATTTACCGCGCTTAACTGCGCCTCAATACCCGATAATCTTTTTGAGAGCGAACTGTTCGGTTATGAACCGGGGGCATTCACAGGTGCGACATCAAGGAAAATAGGTCTTTTTGAAGCAACGAACGGGGGCACGCTTTTCCTCGACGAGATCGGCGACCTGCCGCTCATGATGCAGTCAAAGCTTTTAAGGGTCATTCAGGATAAGGAGATACGAAGGCTTGGCGGAAAAGAGGCGATAAAGATCGACGTGAGAATCATAACAGCAACCAACAAGGACATTGAAAAAGAACTCGCAAGAGGGAATTTCAGGGAAGACCTTTATTACAGGCTCCGGGTTGTCACAATTGAGCTCCCGCCTTTAAAAGACAGAAAGAGCGATATCCCGGAACTCTCGGATTTCTTTATGAACAAATATAACCGGGAATTCGGCAAAAGGATAAAATCTATCGAACCGGCCGCAATAAAGGCCCTTTCGGAGTACAACTGGCCCGGCAATATCAGACAGCTCGAATCAGTCATAGAAAGAGCAGTCATCATGAGCGATTCGGAAACCATAAAATTAAAGGATATAAAAAGCGAGCTGAAGACTTCAGAGACCGGAGGTGTCCTGGATTTCTATCTCCCTGATGAGGGGATCAACTTCGAGGAGATGGAGAAAGACCTTCTCAGAAAAGCTATGTCAAAGGCCAACGGCGTTGTGGCAAAGGCCGCTAAACTCCTCGGCATGAGTTATAAGACATTCTGGTACAGATGGGAAAAATTGAATATCGAAAGCCCTCATTTAAAAAATGGAACAGAAGATAAAGAATAAGGATCATACTTGTCCAAAATAAAACTTTACAGAAGGCGGAATGCCTCGAAAACAGAATAAATCGACATGATTATTAAATGTCAGACCCCGACTTTGTTAAATAAACGTATTAACGATAAC
>JBFMDL010000060.1:0-19165 GCA_040753635.1 Nitrospirota bacterium
TTATTTTGGATAAGTATGATATTTCAGGGGCTTTCGGGATGATTACAGAAGACACCTTATATCTGCCCTGTCAGGATCTCCATAATGGTATAATCCGTGTGCAGGGCAACCCCCGGTGCATGATTGCCTGTTATCACAGCCTTCGACTCCGCATCTGTTTGTCCGGAATTCCCTGAATATATCAAGTTTGGGATTCATCCAGATTTCTGAAAAATCATCTTTGAATATGTTCCCGAGGTTAAACCGTCCGATTGCATGAAAAAGATTACAGGGGAATACCGAACCATCGGGCAGGACGGAAAGCTTGTTGACCCCGCCCGCGCATCTTGTTCCCGAAGGCAGGTTATTTTTGTCGAAACATGATGCATGCACTTTATCGATTGAGATGTCATGATTTTCAAGTCTTATTTCATTGTAAAATTCTGAAAAGGCTGTATAACTCAGGCAATCGTTCTTTAAAGAGGCATTTAGGGAAAAAAGGTCCATATGGAGAATACAATACCGCCTGACTCCGGCATCCCTCAGTATGTTTATAATGTTCCGGATATCTCCAAGAGAGCTTTTTGTGATTACCGTTTTGACGACGGGATTAAGCTCCAGATCAATCAGCGCCTGTATACTGTTGAACGAACTTTTGAAATGTTTTGAGTTCGTAATCGTATCGTGTTTTGCAGCGGTGCTCCCTTCGAGCGAGACCCCGATGTTGAGCATTCCGGGGTTTGCCCCGGGGAATCTTTTCAGGATATCCGTATTGCTGCCGTTTGTACTTATATTTATCGCAATATTCTTCCGTATTGCATTCCTGACAAAATCAGGCATCCAGCTCAGAAGAAGCGGTTCACCGCCCATGATATCTATTTCTCTGATGTCAAGATCAGAGAGTATGTCGAGCAGTTTTAGGGAATCCCCGAATGTGAGGTCCCTGATTTTCTTATTGTTCACATTAAAACAGAAGATACAGTTCTGGTTGCATCTTGTTGTTGGATAAAGTTGAATGTATCGCGGGATCCCGAACCGCATCGGATCAGATGCTTACTAATTCTTTTCCTGCTTTAAAGGCGTCTTTTAAAGCAGTCGGATGTTTAAGTATTGCACCCAGGGCGTCGACACCCAGAAAACTGAGCATTTTGTGTTCTGGGACATTGATGGTTCTGAAGAAAGCCTTTGCGGTTGCGTCTCCACACCGGACCCCGATCTCCCTTTTCATTCCGCCGACAAGAAGTAAAAGCCCTTTGCGTCCGTATTTTCCTTCAGGCACGGGTCTCTTAAGCAGGTATTTCTCGCACCAGAAATTCTGACACCGGTCAATCATAATCTTGGTCTGCGCACTGACTGAAAAGAAGAAGACGGGAGAAGCAAGTATGAACCTGTCCGCTGTCCGGATATCATGATATATTTCGGACATATCATCGTCAATTATGCATTCGCCGGATTCATCACACCCGCCGCAGTTCTGGCAGGGCTTTATATTCATGGAATTGAGGTTGAAGGTCTTCACCTTCAACCCCGATGTCCCGATGCCCTGTATGGTTTCCTTAAGCAGCAGTTCGGTGTTCCCGTTTTCCCTCGGACTTCCGAGGAATGCGATGATTTTCATCAGTCTTTATCTTTCATTTGCCGAGGTTTTTTTGTCTCTGTCATCTCCTTGATATCTATCATATCCCTCATCTTCCGGAGGTTGTCAGAAAGCTCCCACCATCCATTCTTGAAAGCTGCATAGTCAGGGGCTCCGGTCATGGCAGATGCATAGCGTACCGAGTTCGAATAGAAGAGCCACTGTTTTATCCACAGCTTTTCGATCTGTTCGTCGAAAGGATTGGTGCTGTCTTCTATCCCCTTATCCCATGCCTCGACCATCAGCTTCGTGGCTGAAAGTGTCATTTCATTTGTCTCTTTGATGGTGTTGTCAAGCTTTGCAAAATGATCATCTGTCCATGAAGTGCTGTGGCAACTCCTGCATACGTTTTTCATCCTGCCGTATCTCTTTTCCTGTTCGGTCTTATCGATGAGATATTCTGACGCAGGCTCACCGGTGAATGTCGCAGGAAGGGGGAGACCGTCCTTGTTCCTGATTGTGGTTGTATCCCCTGATTTCGGCTGGGGATGGCTGTAAATCAGACCAAAGAGCCTGACCCATAACCTCGCTCCGAAATCGTGGGTTCTCTCTGCTGTAACAGTCCCCTCCGGAGAGACAATGAGACTAATATGACAGGTCGCGCATGTCGGGGCTTTAATGTCTTTACCTATTACCCATGGGACGTTCGTGAAGTTCCAATCAGATTCGTTAGAATCGTATATCCCGCCATGTTTGCTTTCTTTATAAACATTCCAGGCCGGGACATCAGGGTCGAGATGGCACTGGGCGCAGGTGTAAGGTTTGCGGGCGATCTTGATGGAAAAACTGTGTCTCGGATGGCAGGAAGTGCATGAACCGATGCTGCCGTCAGGATTTTCCCTGCCGACTCCCTGGCTCGGCCAGTTGGTTAAATCAGGGACGGTGACTTCTCCCCATGTATTCCCGGTATACACCTTCTTGAGTCCTTTTACTTCGACTCTTGTGCCATGACATCCGAGGCAAGTCTCCTGGAGGGTCCTGTCTGACGCATCCTGCGGTATGAGTTTTCCGTCTTCAACTTTCTTTATCCCGTCTGTTGTATTCACAAGAGTATGATATACAGGATTTTTCATGATATTTTTCCAGGCGTTCCCTTTTTTGCTTCCGACATATTGTTCTACTTCAGCGGAATGGCATGTTTTGCAGTCATTGGGTGAAACGACAACATTGACTTTATATCCCATATGCTGAAAATTATCCTGGTGTTTTTCCGGATTCCGGGTGTGACATTCAAAACAGCCTACAGCTTTTCCCATGAGTTCAGCAGGGATTGTTTTAGATGAAATCCTTCGTTCAAGAACAGGTTTTTTTAATGCTTTTGCAGGTGTTATTCCTGCATGTCTGCTCGAAAGCCAGTCCTGAACAATGCCGGGGGTTACCTTCGAGTGGCATGCGATACAGGCCCGGGAAGGTCCGCTTATTTTTACATTCGATATCCCCCTGTCCTTTTCGGCTGAGCTTGTAGATTCTGGAAGAAGCATGGCTGCGACAAATAAAAAAATTATGGAATATTCAGAAATTCTTTTCATATTCCCTCCTGAATCTTGTTTTAGACGAAAAAATGCATTTCAAAGATAATAATAAATTCATGCGTGTGTAAAGCATTTCTCGTGTTAATAGCTGTTCTTATTTTATTAACTCCATGTCCTCGCCGCAGCAGACCAGTGTGCCGCCTCCAGCCCTTGTAACGGTCACCTCATTCCCGCATATATTACACCTGTAGTGTTCACCTGCTTTTTCTACCGCCATGTTCCCTCCCTTTTTAACAACTGTTATTTAAATTGGGTATGATACTCTTTAACCTTTCTCGCAAATTGCCTCCCGAACTCGTAGCACTTTTTATCATCATCCGGAGACGGCCTGTAAAGAGATTCAACGCCCGGTTCAAATGTCTCCAGTTTCATGGCCTTAAGAGCTTCGTATGCTTCCTTAACTCCCCCGCCCCCCCATCCATAGCTTCCAAAAGCCCCTGTAATCCTGTGTCTGGGCCGGAGTCCCGCTATATGATGAAGAAATTCGGCAACAGTAGGGAACATCTTGTTATTCAATGTAGGTGTTCCTATCAGGGTTCCTCTGGATTTCCATAATTCTTTTATTGCTATGCTCATCGGCGTTGCCCTGAGCTTTATTACCTTGCAGTCAACCCCTTCATCTTTTATCCCGCGCATTATAGGGAGCGTCATCATCTCTGTGCTGTTCCACATGGTATCATAGATGACTGCAACCCTAAGGTCTGCAATGCCGTTCGCCATATCGAGATACATCTTCAGTATCTTCCCCGGATCCTTTCTCCAGATGATCCCGTGGTCTGGTGCGATCATTTCGATCTCGAGGCCGAGTTTCTGTAATTCTGCAATTTTTGTTTTTATGATATTGCCGAATGGCATAAGTATATTTGCATAATAGTCTATTACCGCATCATCAAGCTCATGGACAGATGCGCATTGTATGAATTCATCATCGAACCTGTTCGCAGATGCCAGATGCTGTCCGAACCCGTCCTGGCTGACCAGTATCTTGTCTTCCTTTACATAGGTCATCATCGAGTCAGGCCAGTGGATCATGGGTGTTTCTATGAAAAGGAGATTCCTTTTCCCGATGTTTAGTGTATCCCCTGTTTTGACTATTTTGATATTCCATGACGAGATGTCAAAAAAACGTTCAAGCCCCTTTTTGCCTTTCTCTGTTATATAAATGGTTGCATCCGGAGTCAGGTTCATTATTTTGTCAAGGCTTGTTATGTGGTCATTTTCGATATGATTTATCACTATATTTTCTATTTTTGCCGGATCGGTTATTGCCCTGATATTGTCTATTGTTGTCTCTGCAAAATCATGTTTGACAGTGTCGAGAAGGGTTATTTTTTCGTCAACAACAAGGTAATTGTTATAAGTTGTGCCGTTAGGTATGACATAACCGTGAAAATCTCTTATAGCCCAATCAATTGCACCTACCCAGTATATGTCAGGTTTTATCTGCACAGCATTCATGGATGCCCTCCTTTATGAATATGTTTAAGTCCCGAAAATGAATTTTTCTGAAGAGAAGGCTTAGCCTTCTATAATACCTCTCTCCTCGTACATGTACCAATGACCGGTGTTATCCAGAAATTTGTACGTTTCCATCAGTATCGTATAATGGTCATTTTCCTCTACAGCAAGCCGTTCGAAAAGTTCCTTTTCTTTGCCGGTAGCCCGTGAAGCGGAATTTTTGTAGAAATCAAAACCTTCTTTTTCCATTTTGAGTGCGATATTTACAGCGTCCATTTCATCATCCAATGCCTTGATTCTTTTCATTAACTCATTTTTAAATTCGCTGAAGACTGTTTTTATTGTTTCTTTAGGCCTCACAAATTCGAATTCGATATCAAGTCCTTCCAGTATGTCTTTTAACATTTTCAGATGTCTTGTTTCATCTTTTACAAAACCCTTGAACATCTCTTTGCCAAATGGGTGTTTTGTTTTTTTTGCAGCCTCACCATAAAATGAGATAGCATCTGTCTCCATCTTTATCGCTGTCTCGATAGCATCTTTTAGCATTTTGTCCCCCCAAAAGAAGTTTTTTTTTCATTATATCAGAAATATCCCTCAATCTGAATGAAGGCATATATTAAGTATGAATAAACCAGTATAAATGGACTTCAGATCATCAATAAAATTGCAATCTGTATGCTAATAAAGAGAAAAGAAGTTCGTCTTTTGATTTTTAACAATAAAAACAGATAGTTAGAATTACAAAAAAATATATTGGGGCATAAATATAAAATCAGAAAATGTGGCATGACACATATGTGTACCGTAACAGAAATGCCCCTGTTACATCCGTCTTGAGCAATAAATTTTATGCCCATTGAGCACAAAGATGCAGATGAATCCAAATGTTGCATAAAAGTAAGGCAGATGCGCTGTAAAAGTTCTGCAAATCAACATGATTCAATTATATTCACATGAATGCAGACTTAACATCTCGTGAAATTCAGAAGATGGCCGGACGGCCATTCTACCCCCCTTCAATTCCCCCCTCATTAAGGGGGGAAAGAGGGGGGTGTTGCAGGGCAGCCCTTTTCCATCACATCCGCCTTCCATATCAAGAACATGTTTTGCAACTGATGGATTAATACTTGTTGCAAACCGAATTTTCTTTTAGTAGACTTAAAGCGAAAGGGGGTGAAATTAAATGAAGGCAATTAAAATCATATTACTGTCATTGATACTGCTTGGATTAATCTTTTCAGCGGTTTTTGCTAAAAAGCATCTGCCAGAGGAGCGGGGGAAAATATTATTTACAGATCCAAAGGCTTTCGGCGGTGTAAAGGCGTGCAGCGAATGCCATCCAGGAGGAAAGGGCGTAGAAAAGGCCGGAGATAAAAAAGAGTTCAATATCATGGGTAAGACACAGAAGAGCCTCGAGGAGGCTGTAAATTTCTGCATCGTAAATGCCAGCAAGGGCAAAACTATCGATGAAAAATCTGACAAGATGAAGGACATCGTTGCTTATATCAAGTCCCTGAAGGGGAAAATGATGGAGAAAAAGTCTCCGGGTTATTAAAAATTTGTTAGGGGGAGATATGCTATCTCTCCCTTCATTTTCGGAGAGGATGAATGCCGATATTCCTTTTAAAATCTATTTTATCTTTATTTATGCTTCTGTTGGTCTTTATAGCCATGTTTACCATGTTCGAGGTATTCGGTAGGAGCGATAAGAAATACAGCATAGAAAAACTTAAAAAGATACACAGGACAAACGGAATTATTTATATTCTGTTATTTTTTGTTATTGCCTATTTCTGTTTCGACTTTATTTTCAAAACAAAGGCTGAGCCTTCTGCACGCGCTGCTTTCCACGGAGTGTTTGCCATCACGGTGATTGTCCTGCTATTTTTTAAGATTTCCTTTGTCGAAATTTACAGACAATTCTACGGTAAAGTCCAGACAATAGGACTCTTTGTGGCATTTATAAGTTTCTTGATGATAGGGACATCTGCCGGATATTTTCTTCTTATTACCAAATTCGGCACTGATAGATCTTCTGGCAAGATAGGGGATCAGAAAAAGGAAGTAATCATGGAGAAAGAAAAGATTGCTGTCAGAACCGGTGCGGAAAATATCAAAAAGGGCAAGGAACTATACGAGTCAAAATGCTATTTCTGCCATGATGCATATAGCAGAGATACAATTGTAGGTCCCAGTCATAAGGGAATACTGAAGAATCCTTTACTCCCTATAAGCAGGAAGCCGGCAACGCCAGAGAATATTGCCAATCAAATAAGGAATCCCTATAAGGACATGCCGTCATTTTCGTATCTGTCTGATGAACAGGTGCAGGACATAATCGCATTTTTAAATACTTTATGATAAGGGTTATTTATGCCCCGTGACATACCTGTAGGAAATGATGACCTTCTTATTACATTCGATCAGGATTACTGCCTGAGGGACATCTATTATCCATGCGTGGGAAAAGAAAACCATACAGACGGCCATAAGTTCAGATTCGGGGTTTGGGTTGACGGAAGATTTGACTGGGTGAGCAGGGAATGGAACCTCAGCCTTGAATATGCGCATGAGAGCCTTATAACCCATGTGACGGCATTCAATGAAAACCTTGACATCAGCCTCCACTGTAATGACATGGTCGATTACAGGGAGAATGTATATATCAAGAGGATTTTCCTTAAAAATCTTTCAGACATGGAAAGGGATGCCCGACTTTTCTTCCATCATGATTTTCACATACTCGAATCGCCGACAGGGGATACAGCCTATTATGACCCTGAAGAAAAAGCGATAATTCACTATAAAGGCAACCGCTATTTTCTGATAAGCGGGATTAGAAACGGCGCTCAGGGGATAGACCGATATGCAACTGGCATAAAGGAATTCCACGGAATGGAAGGCACATGGAAAGACGCTGAGGACGGAAGGCTCGAAGGGAATCCCATATCACAGGGTTCTGTGGATTCAACTCTTTCATTCTCGGTAAAAGTCGCTTCAAGGGGTGAGCGGACGATATACTACTGGATCTGCGTTGGAGATAATTATGCAGAGGTCAGCCGCCTTAATAAACTGCTCATGGGACACGGGATAGAATACTTCATTAAGCGCACAGAAAATTACTGGAGGGCATGGGTGAACAAAGAAAGCCTGAATTTATCACCCCTCCCAGAGGCGATTGTAGATCTCTATAAAAAAAGTCTCTTGATATTAAGGACAAATATTGATTCTGGTGGCGCAATAATTGCCGGGAATGACTCTGATGTTCAGCATTTTGCAAGAGATACTTACAGCTATATGTGGCCAAGAGACGGCGCACTTGTTGCATATGCGCTTGACATGGCAGGGTATCACGGAATAACGAGAGGGTTTTTCGATTTTTGTCAGAATCTAATCAGTAAGGGGAAGGAGTCCGTAGGATACTTCCTTCATAAGTATAATCCTGATGGCTCTCTTGGCAGTTCATGGCATCCATGGATAAGTAACGGGGATAATCGTCTCCCAATACAGGAGGATGGAACAGGGCTTGTACTGTGGGCATTGTGGTTTCATTTTGACAAATTCAGGGATTTAGAATTTATTGTGAAACTCCATGACGGCATTATAATACGATGCGGAGATTTCCTTGCCTCATACAGGGACGCTGAGACAGGCCTTCCCCTTCCTTCATACGACCTCTGGGAAGAGAAATGGGGAATACATACATTCACTGTATCCGCTGTATACGCCGGACTCAAGGCGGCAGAGAATTTCTCAAATTTTTTTGGAGACACAAAAAGAAGCAGGATATACAGACGTGCATCAGAAGATGTGAAGATGGCAATGTCTAAGTATCTTTACAGCAACCAACATAAGAGATTCCTGAAGACAATCATTCCTTTAAAAACCGGCTCTTTCGATGTTGACCCTACTATTGATGCAAGCATTTATGCGCCGTTTTATTTTGGAGTATTTGAGCCTGACGATGAGATGGTTGTCAATACAATGAATGCTATTAAGGCAGAGCTTTGGGTGAAAACAGGGATTGGCGGGATAGCAAGATATACAGGGGATTCATATCACAAGGTTGAAGATGATATAAAGAAGGTGCCCGGCAATCCATGGTTTATATGCACATTATGGCTCGCACAATGGTATATAGCCATGGCAAAAGATACAGAGGAACTAAAAGATGCATTAACTATCCTTGAATGGGTGGCTTCAAGGGCATTGCCATCAGGGGTTTTAGCAGAGCAGGTTCATCCGGCTACAAATCAGCCCCTTTCTGTATCCCCCCTTACATGGAGCCATGCTGCATTTGTAGCAACAGTTCTTGAGTACATGAACAAGTTGGAAAAGATCTCTGTGTGTCCAACATGCGGCGGACCTGTACATCAATACAGGAGGCAATTATATGGCAAAGATTGACGATACCTATGAAAATGAAAACATCTGCATTAAATTTTGCGGAGGATGTCCATCTTATCCCGGGATTAAGGGAGAGATGTTGTTCTGTGCAAGGGGCAAAAGCAGTTCACCAAGACAGAAATCAGGCTGCAACTGCGGGCTTTGCGACATCTGGGATAAATATGACCTGACCGGATTCTATTATTGTATCGAGGGTGAGGCAAAATAGATGGAGGCAAGAGAGTTTGAAACAAAGGTTATAGCGATAATCCCAAGAACCCACGATATAAAGAGCTTCAGGTTTGCTGTTTCAGAAGATACTGACTTCAAACCAGGTCAATTCTTTAGGGTGACCATAAGGATCAAAGGGCAGGAGACAACAAAACATTTCTCTTTCTCCAATTCCCCCCATAGAGAAGGGATATGTGGAGTTTACAAAAAGGATAACAAACAGTGAATTCTCTCAGGCATTGAACCAACTAAAAATTGGGGACTGGGCAAGGATTAAAATGCCTTATGGATTCTTTACGTTTGAAGGCGAATATGAAAAGATCGCTTTTCTCTCAGGCGGAATAGGTATAACTCCTATAAGAAGTATATGCAAATACGCATGCGACAGGGGACTACCTACTGACATAGTTCTTATTTACGGTAATAAAACAGAAAAGGACATAGCCTTTCATGAAGATTTCATTCAGATGGAGGCAGAAAACAAAAGGCTAACAGGCTGCTGAAAAACTAAGTTTTTGTGTCATTCCGAGGAGCCAGAGGCGACGAGGAATCTTAAAACTTATTGGATCATAACGGCTCTTACTAATGTTCTCAAAATTGGATAGACATTTTGTCAGAAAATCTCCCCTTGCCCCTCTCGTAGAGTCGAGTCTCCGACTTTGCCAAAGAAGGGTATATTCCTCCCTTTGGCAAAGGGAGGTTGGGAGGGATTTTATTGAAATTATGTACGTTCTATTATGAGAACCTTAATAAGATTTCTCGTTTCACTCGAAATGACAAAAAGAGACTTTTTCAGCAGCCTGCTAAAGGTTGTTTATACAGTGGACAACCCTATTGATGAGGCTACATGGAAAGGAAGGGTTGGGTTCATTAACAGCAGGATGGTAAAAGAAGAGATACCCAATTACCTTGAGCGAGTCTTCTACATATGTGGTCCTCCAAAAATGGTTGATTCTTTGAGGGCTATTCTGTATGATGAGTTAAAACTTGATAGAGGGAAGATTAAACTGGAGAATTTTTCAGGGTATAAATAAAAACCCAATTCAAGAGGAGGTTTAAAATGACAGGTATTACAAAAGAGCAGTTAATTGAATTATTAAACAGAGACCTTGCACTTGAGTATACTGCAATTGTTCAATACACCCAGCATCAGGGTGTTCTGAAAGGCGCTATGTATCAGAGCATACAAAAGGAATTAATAATTCATGCGCAGGAAGAACTTCAGCATGCAACAATCTTAGCTGCACAGATTGATTATTTAGGAGGTGTGCCCACAGTTGATGTGCCTCCAGCAAAAACATCACGTGATAATGTGACAATACTTCAACAGGACCTGGAGGGTGAGAATGATGCCATAGCACGTTATATAACAAGAATAAGACAGGCTGAGGAATTAAATCTTTATCATCTTGCCCAGCAGCTCAGGAATATATTGGCTGTGGAACAAGAACACGCAATGGATTTAGAGCAGGCTCTTGGGAAATAGATTTTAACTATAGGAGGTTTCTATAAGAAATATCATATTAGTTTTTATTTTTATCTGTTTCTCTATCTCACCTGTTCTTGCGGCATTAGAGGAGGGTAAAGAACTCTTTGAAAGAAAATGTGGTAGATGCCACTCCCGTGAACGTGCGTTAAGTAAGATACAGAACCTGGAAGCGTGGAAGAGAACAACAATAAGGATGTCCGGTTATTCAGGTGGGACAATTACCGATGTTGACGCAGAAAAAATTGCAGAATATCTGGCTATGCGGGAGGAAGTAAAAGAAAAGATTGTGGCTGAAAAAGAGATTAAAAAAATTACAGAAATTGAGGAACAGGAAATCTTAGATTTCAAAAAAGTCAGGGTTGAACAATTCATAAAGCCTTCTGTATGCAGTGAATGTCACTCTGAAATATACAAGCAGTGGAGTGGCTCTATGCACAGTAAGGCATTTATTGACCCGCTCTGGCGTGCCGCAGGATGCCCGCAACAGCAGAAAATATTGCCAATCAGATAAGGAATCCCTATAAGGACATGCCGTCATTTTCGTATCTGTCTGATGAGGATATTCAGAATTTAATTGCCTTTTTAAACACCCTTTAAGGAGGTTGAGATGGCAGACCTGTATACAGAATTTAGAAGATTGAGCCCGAAGGTTACAGGCGGGCTTGTGAGGATGAGAGAAGATACCTTCAAGGATGCTTCTGTGCCTGCAAAGTACAAAGTCCTTGCTGCTCTGTCCATAGTAGTAGTCACAAAATGCGAGCCATGTATAAAGGCATACACGAAAATGGTATTTCAGATGGGAGTAACACAGGAAGAACTTCTGGAGTTTCTTAATGTTGCAATGACAGAAGGTGGTTGCCCCGGAGAGCAATGGGCAATGAAGGCATATCAGGTTTATAAAGATTTGCAGCAGGGCGGACAGATAGAAGAGGAAGTCTGCTGTAAACTGGAAGACATTAAATAAAAATACTTTCAGAGGTTTTTCATGCCCCGTGATATACCGGTAGGCAATGGGAATTTTCTTATTACTTTTGATCAGGACTATTGTCTGAGGGATATTTATTATCCCCATGTTGGCAAAGAAAACCACACTGACGGGCATAAATTCAGGTTCGGGATATGGGTTGATGGAAAATTCAACTGGGTATGCAAGGATTGGGGTCTCAAACTCAGGTATGTCACTGAAAGCCTTATAACCGATGTGACAGCCTTGAATGAGACGCTTGGAATAGACCTTCATTGTAATGACATCGTTGATTACAAAGAAAACATTTATATTAAAAAGATAATCCTCAAAAATCTTTACGACAGGGAAAGAGACTTCAGAGTTTTCTTCAGCCATGATTACCATATCCTCGAATCCGCTACTGCTGATACCGCTTATTTTGACCCTGATGAAAAGGCTATGATTCATTATAAAGGGAATCGTTATTTCATAAGTATAATCCCGATGGCACTCTTGGAAGTTCATGGCATCCATGGACAAGCGACAACAAAAAGCTTCTGCCTATTCAGGAAGACGGAACAGGACTTATATTATGGGCGCTGTGGTTTCATTTTAACAAATTCAGAGATATAGAGTTTGCTGTAATACAATATGAAAATCTCGTGAAAAGGTGCGGCGACTTTCTTGCGTCATACAGGGACGGCGAGACAGGACTAACGCTTCCATCCTATGACCTATGGGAAGAAAAAATGGGAATTCATACTTTTACGGTATCCGCAGTATTCGCAGGACTTAAAGCAGTAGAGAATTTTGCCGGTTTCTTTGGAGATATTAAGAGAAGCAAAATCTACAGAAGGGCTGCGGAAGAAGTGAAGACAACAATGGATAAATATCTTTATAGCAGGGAGCTCAACAGGTTTCTGAAAACAATAATCCCTAAAAAAGACGGCTCCTTTGATTCAGACATTACTATTGACGCCAGTATTTATGCGCCGTTTTATTTTGGGGTATTTGAACCTGACGACGAAAGGGTCGTGAATACCATGAATGCGATAAAAAAACAGCTTTGGGTAAAAACCGAAGTGGGAGGCATAGCGAGATATGAGGGGGATAGTTATCACAAAGTGACAGATGATATTCAGATGGTGCCCGGCAATCCGTGGTTTATATGCACCCTGTGGCTTGCGCAGTGGCATATAGCCAAGGCAAAGGATGTTAAAGAACTGCATGAGGCGCTTGCGATTCTTGAATGGGTTGCTTCAATGGCGTTACCCTCAGGTGTTTTGGCAGATCAGGTTCATCCATTTACAAATCAGCCTCTTTCTGTATCACCTCTAACATGGAGTCACGCTGCTTTTGTAGCTACCGTGCTTGAATATGTAAATAAGTTGAAGAGGATTGATATATGTCCAACATGCAGAAGATCAATGCAGGGTTATGAAAAGTAATTATATGACAGGACAAAAACCTATCATCTTTTTAGAGAAGGAGAGAACAGCGTGGAAATCAAAGAATTTGAAACAAAGGTTTTAGCTGTCATCCAGAGGACTCATGATATAAAGAGCTTTAGATTTGCAGTGCCTGAAGATATAGATTTTAAACCGGGTCAATTCTTTGTGCTGACGATAAAGATAAATGGTCAAGAGGCGACAAAACATTTCTCTTTTTCTATTTCGCCTACAGAAAAGGGATATGTTGAATTTACAAAGAGGATAACAGGCAGTGAATTCTCTCAGGCTTTGGACAGACTAAAAGTAGGAGATTGGGCAAGGCTCAAGCTGCCTTACGGACTTTTTACCTTTGAGGGTGAGTATGAGAAGATTGCCTTTCTCGTTGGCGGTATAGGCATAACTGCTATAAGAAGTATGTGCAAATATGCCTGTGACAAAAAACTTTCTACTGACATTATCCTTATCTATGGGAACAAGACAGAAAGAGATATAGCTTTTTTCGATGATTTCCTTCAAATGGAGGCAGAAAATAAAAAGCTGAGAGTTATTTTCACTTTGAGCAGCCCGATAGATAAAGCTTTATGGAAAGGAAAGACAGGATTGATAACCGGTGAAATGGTAAAACAAGAGATGCCTGATTATGAGGAGAGGGTTTTTTATATATGCGGCCCTCCAAAGATGGTAGATTATTTAAGGTCACTTTTATCTGATGAACTGCGACTTGAAAAGAATAAGATTAAGTGGGAACATTTTTTAGGATACGATTAATCATTGCAACAGGGACCGGCAGGAATACGACAAAATGATTCACCTGTTAGGAAAATAACGGGAAAAGGAGGATGTTATGCCAAAAGTAGATGATAACTTTGAAAACGAAAATATATGTATCAAATTCTGCGGGGTATGCCCGACATATCCGGGGGTTAAAGGAGAATTATTATTTTGTGCCAGAGGCAAGAGCAGTTCACCAAAGCAGAAGTCCGGGTGCAATTGCGGTATGTGTGATGTCTGGAACAAATATAATCTCTCGGATTTTTATTACTGTATTGAAGGGGAGGCAGAATAAAACATTCGCAGCCTCGTTTTCACATGAGTTTGTAGTCGTAAAGCGGCTGGCTTACGCTATCCCTTTGAAAATATCCGGTCTATCGCTTGCGATGCCGTCAACGCCTTTGGCAACATATTCCTTTGCCTCTTCTCTTGTATTGATCGTCCAGACTACTACCTTGAGATTGTTTTTGTGCACATTTTCTACATCTCTCGTATGAACGAACCTATAAAGCGGGATAAGGTATTGGGCATTTAGCTTAATGGCGGCATCAATGGGGTTTTTGAATTTCGCATAAATAAGTCCAGTCTCGATACTCTTGTTGAGCTTCCTCATGTTTGAAAGTGCCTCTTCGTGGAAGGAAATGACTATTACCCTGCCTGCCAGTTTTTCTTTCTTGATTGCATCCAGAACCTTCTTTTCATAACCAATCTCCTTCAGTTCAAGCAGAATTTTTTCGACCTTGCCATGAATAAAGCGCAGGGCTTCTTCGAGAGTAAGAATCCTGTTCCCTGTCAGTTCTTTCAGTTCCTTCAATGACGCTTCGTTTATGCGAATATCCCTGGTGAAGACCTTTTTCAGATTGTCATCATGGCTTATAATCAATTTCCCATCGCCTGACTCGCGCACATCTAATTCAACTGCATTAGCACCCAGCTCGATCGCCTTTCTGAAACTCTCGATGGTATTCTCGATCTCATAAGCCCTTGCCCCGCGATGACCGACTTTTAGAAACATAGTATCCCTCCTTTGTTAGTAATATTTTAATCAAACAGTAAAGACTTTTCTCATATCATTCAAAAATTTCACTAAATCTGATACTGTTTTATTAGACATGGGCAGGCTTGCGGTTCCTGCCGGAGGCGTTCCCGTTGCATATGAGATTGCAAAAAAACTGAAGCTTCTGATAGATATGGAGAGTAAATGTGACATGTTACAAAAATGTGCGCATTCTTAATGTGACATGTCACAAGGCTGTTGATGAATTGCTGTAATAAAATCATATAAAAACAATAGGTTAGCATCTTGAAATATGTTCAATCAGCACTATCTGACTGGCATATGTATTGCAATTATATTTAAAGAAATCAATTATTAAAAACATTTAATCAAAGGGGGATAAATATGGGAAAGAAGGAGTCAAAAGAACTGACAAAAAGCGAACCTGCGAGGGCGCTTTCGCCTTTTGAAGAAATGGAGAGACGGTTCGAAGAGTTTTTCAGGAGGCCTTTTTCTTTGCTTGGTCCGTCATGGTGGCCAAGGTTAAGAATGCCCGAAATGGAGGAATTTACTCCGAGCGTTGATATTTTTGAGGAAGGAGATGAGGTTGTAGTAAAGGCGGAGATACCGGGCATGAAGAAAGAAGAGATAGAAGTGAATTTAACAGATAACACTGTCACTATCTCAGGCGAAAAGAAAAAGGAAGAAAAGGTTGAAAAGAAGGGGTATTACAGGCTCGAGCGCTCATTTGGTTCGTTCAAGCGAACCTTCCAGATGCCTACAGAAGTACAGACAGATAAGGCCAAGGCAAAATTTAAAGATGGTGTACTCGAGGTGAGGGCGCCCAAGACAGAGGAGGCAAAAAAGAAAGAGAAGAAGATCTTGATAGAAGAATAATTTTTGGCAAGGGATGCCATTTAGGTGCAAGTTCTTATGAATTAAGGAGAATTGACTGAAAGTGGCTGATATAAATAATGATGAACTCCTCGCTGATGATTGGGCATTTGATGAGATGGAGAGACTGGAATTTTTCAAAAAATAAATATTCTGGAGAAATAAGATTCATGCCGCACTTCGGACTAATGAGTACAGAAGACAGTTTCAAAACCGAGGCAGGTGCGCTGCTTCGCGCAAAACTTCATATCCGCGCCGGCAAGAGGAGGCTCAGGCAGGGCAAGATATCAGCGGGGATAGTCACCCTCTATGACTCGTTGTTGTTCGCGCTTCACCGGTATACCATATCCCCTGATCTGAAGAAATCTCTGATCATTAATGAGGGAGATGATCTGAAAAACGAAAGGGTCGTCTACGCGGTCCTGGTACGTTCGGGAGTGCTTGACGGCAAGTTTGATTATCAGGCTTTTGATGATCTTGCAGAGAAGGCTGGTGAAGATGAGATGACCGGATTTGACTATATGAATATGCTTAAAGGTTTTGAGTCGGTCATGACACAACTCGGTGTAATGCCTTTTGATGAGAGCAAGCTTCCGCCTGAAGATCCATCAACGTTTTAGAATCAGGCAAGTTTGTAAGTCTTTTCATCCGTTATTTTGTCGAGGTTTCAGAATCTCTCTTATTAACAGCAAGGTGCCGATCAACCCGTAACTCTGTAAAATTGTCCTGAATTTAGAAATCCAGGAATACAAAAAATTAACAGGATTCTGAAGATTCTTATCCCATGCATAGTCATACTCCCATACCCTGCTTTTACCTGCGTCCAATTTTTTTAAAATCGTCCAGGTCTTTTCCCTGTCTCTGTCAAGAGAATAAACACATATTGCGCTTGGATCCTTATTCCAGTATTTTGCGCTTTCTATTTCTCCGGAATCTATAAAAGGTTCCAGCCCTTGCGCAAGCTTTTCGATTCTATCTTTGCGGTCGAATATAATCCATTTGCCTCCGTGCTTTACCCACTCTCCTTTATTCACATCCCTGCGAATATCAGGCAGGAGCCATGTCCAGAGGATATCTTTAGTCCTGTACATACAAGACCCGCTTCATCTATATATTATTCGAAGGACATATGTCATAAAGAACACATTCTTTATGATTGGGTTTTTTCGCCTGGCATGTCTTTCTGCCGTGGAATATAAGGAGATGGGAAATATTCCCCCATTCTTCTTTTGGCGTAAGCGCCATCAAATCCTTTTCGATCTTGACAGGATCCTCATTTTTTGTGAGTCCGAGCCTGCCGGCAAGTCGTTTGACATGTGTATCAACAGCGATACCTTCATTAATGCCATATACGTTCGAGAGTATTATATTGGCTGTTTTCCTCGCTACTCCGGGAAGGGTTATGAGCTCATCCATTGTCTCTGGAACCTTTGAGTTGAATTTTCCGATTATCATCTTTGCAGATGCCTGAATATTCTTTCCCTTATTATTGTAGAAATTTATCGAACTTATATCTTTCCTGAGAATGTCAAGCGGTACATCAGCGTAGTCTTTGATTGTCCTGTACTTCTTAAAAAGCTTTTCGGTAACCCTGTTCACATGCACATCCGTAGTCTGTGCCGAAAGAACGGTTGCAACGAGAAGCTCGAAAGGACTTTTATAATTCAATGCCGTCTTTGGCTCCGGGTATTCTTTTCTTAGACGTCTGATGATTTCTGCTGTTTTTCCTTTAACATTCATAATATCCCCTTATCTTAAGGATACCATGTCTGCTAATCTGTTCGAAGATTTTTTTGAACAGGGATTTTATCATCCGTAATCCAGTCTTTAAAAACTGATTGTTGCAAATGAATGGATTTAATGTTCCAGCAGTCTCTTCTTAATATCGATCGCAGCGGTAGCGCCTTCGCCGGCTGCGATAATAACCTGGTCATTGCCCTGGTTCAGCGGACCAACTATGTATAATCCGCTAAGAGATGATTCATAGGTGTTGTTAACAACAAACTTGAAATTATCCCTGTCCCTCTTTAGATCAAGTTCAGAAAGAAAGCCGTCGTTCAGCTTATATCCGAAATGTGACATGATAACTTCACATTCAATCCTGTCGCCATTCTGCAGTTCTATCGCCTCCATTTTCTCATCTCCTATAATTTTCACAGGACGGCCTATAATCAGCCGTATGTTTTCTTCCGCAAGTTCTTCCTTGTATTCTTCAGGCGCCTTGTCTGTGTAAAGGATAAGGGTTATATCCTTTGTGAACATCTCTTTCATGGCTATTGCAAGATGGACTGTTTTAATATGGTTGCCGATAATAATCAGTTTTTTGCCGGTAGTCCTGTATCCGTCACAGTCAATACATGTGAAAAAACTGATTCCCAGAAACCTGTGAAGGTTTTCTATGGAAGGCAGATTGTCATAGACTCCTGACGATACTATCACAAATCTTGAGAGATATTTTTTATCTCCGGAATACACCTCGAAATTGGCTTTCTTAAGGACTTTTGTAACAAGTCCCTTCTCGATTTTTACATTGAAACTTCTGGCCTGTTCCAGGCCAAGCTCGATTATTTCCCTGCCTGAAATCGCCTTTTGGGTGAGAAAATTTTCGATATGTTTTGCATGTTGGGTACGTCCGCCCCCCCTGTCTATGAGAAGGATATCCCTGTTATATCTTCCAAGGTAGATAGCTGCCTGCAGGCCGCCAGGACCTGCTCCTATTATAATACAGTCATAAATCTTTTCTGCTGCCATGAGAAATTCCTCTGATCAAATATTCATACTGAAGTTGCTCTTCACAAGATTTTTTCTACTTAAATCCCTTATCCAAATTATATCAAAGATTTTGTCAAATCAGTCATCCGTGTCCCTCACTGCTGTCCAAAATAATTTTAAATATAAATAAGAAGGCGGGATGTTGAGGAAACAGAATAACGACACCCTGAAAATTAATCCACAAACAATTACAAAATAACACAAATACAGAGTTATCGTTAATATGTTTATTTAACAAAGTCGAGGTCTGACATTTAATAATCATGTCGATTTATTCTGTTTTCGAGGCATTCCGCCTTCTGTAAAGTTTTATTTTGACAAGTATGCATGTCCCTATAAAAGCATTTTTGAGGTTAATGAAACTACATGATAATGTAGCAGAAGTTAAAATGGTGAAAAGTGATATGACACACTATTGTGACGATACAGTTCTGTGCAATGTTACACCGCATTAAATGCTTTATCTATAAAATTTCGATCTTTTAACCTCTAACCGATCATGTCCTAAAGTTCGTTGAACAAGAGAAGCGACTCAATTAAACTTGAATTGCCGAAAAACAAGATTTAAAGGAGTCGCTATGAAGAAAGAATATCGGACAATGGGCAAAAAATCAAATGGG
>JBFMDL010000061.1:0-7502 GCA_040753635.1 Nitrospirota bacterium
AATAATTTACTGGATCTTATTTATAGCCTGAAAGATGAAATGCAAATCTGTCGGTCCCTTGCGGATGACGAGATACAAAAGGCGATGCCATGCTTTGAACTGGTTAATTACAATGCCGGGACTGTTATATTTAATGAAGGCGATCCGGGGGATTTCATGGGTTTCGTCGTTTCCGGGAAACTGGAGGTTAAAAAAGAGACTGATTTTAAAGGCAAACAGATAATCCTTGCCCTTCTTGGGAAAGGGTCTTTTGTGGGAGAACTTTCCGCATTTGACAGCCTGCCCAGATCAGCTACTGTTGTCGCAGCTGAAGATTCACAGTTGATGCTGCTTAAGCGTGAAACGTTTCTGGCGTTAATCCACAATCATCCTCAGATAGCCATAAAAATTTTACAGGGGATAATAAGAGTTCTTGCTCTCCGTCTGCGCAAGACAACCGAAAGACTCACCACAATTTTTTAGTTTTTTTGTTACCGCTCTATATCGACAGGAGCGTCGGGCCTTCTTCCATTTTTTATTTTATTAATCTACGCCTGCTTAATGCTTAAGATAATTTCAATCTCATGACAGAAAGAGGGTCCGTGTTTATATCAAGCACCTTTACCCCAAAGTGGAGATGAGGGCCGATAGACCTTCCGGATGAACCGACAAACCCTATAATGTCACCCTTTGAAACAAGATCATCAGGTCCGACATTAAATGCTGAAAGATGCATATATATTGTAAAAATCCCCTGTCCGTGATCAAGGACTATGGTATTGCCTCCAAAAAACAGTTCTTCAGCCAAAACCACCCTGCCCCTGTTGGATGCCTTTACTCCATCCCCTTGTTTTCCTCTTATATCCATTCCCCTGTGGATACTTGTCTTTTTATTGTTGATTATGCGCTTTGTTCCGAAGGCAGTCGAAATATTATTCTGAAGCGGCATTATAAAATCTCCGTCCCATAACCTTGCATTTACAGACTGCCATATCAGCTTTAATTTTTCCTCTTCTTTTACAGCTCTCTCCAGATCTTCCGGACTGAGGAACACCTTATCGTCCGGCAGCGTCATCTCCGCTGCCGGAAAAGCCGTATGCTTCACAACAAGTTTTAAATTAGTATCGCCCCCTGATGTTTCGACCAGAATGCTGTATTCTCCAGGTTCAGTATCCATATCTACTGCGCCGACAGCTATAAAACACCCGTCACCACAGGGGCTGAAATAAAACGATTTTTTATTCAAAGCAGCAGCCGGCATCTTCGGGATTTCTTCACCAGATATTATTATTGCAAATGCACCACCCTGAGAGACCTCTGAGGGCTGAACCTCTGCCTTGAAAGCATTTGCATTTGCTGATAAAGAAAAAAGGAGCAGCATCGGGATTAAATGACTTGAAATATATATTTTTGTTCTCATTGTTCAGTATAAACCATAATGCATGGCATAATTCAATGATGTAAAGTCTCAGGTGAATATTCCCGGGGGACCACAGCGCTGATTCCCGCCTGTTTACAACGCTTGATGCTCAGGCAAAATATACTTTATTAACGGGGGGTTACCTCATAAAGTTTCCTATATCCCGCGATTTTCATTGTTAATAACTCCCGGCAGATTTTTTTCTGACAGAATGACATAAATAATTTTCTTCCTTTTTTATATTCATATTTTTATAATAGTTAATATACACTGCTTAGTAATTTTAATTACTAATCTGCCTTATGATTATTCCTGAATAATTTGAGTTATGAGTGAAGCTTATATTATTGAAGACATAATAGACCTTGCCAAGAGTCGTGGAACGATTACTCATAATGAGATATACGAAGCCCTTCCGGCTGATTTTTTCCCTCCTGACAAATTAGAAGACCTTATGGACCTTTTACTGGATATGGGCGTTAAGGTTATTGAAAACCAGGAGTCCGGCAAAGCAGAGGAAGAAATTTCAGATGTGGAAACAGGCGCATATGAGAAAAAAGAAGACCTTATTAAAGTATATTTTCATTCAATGGGAAATATTTCGATACTTACTAAAGATGAAGAGACAGAGCTTGCAAAGGTATTGGAAGAAGGAAAAGAGATTATTAAAGGGATAGTTACAAAAATGCCCTTATATAAGAAACTCGAAGAGAATCTGAATCTGAAGAACAAAGAAGAGATGTTAAATGCCTTGGAAGAAGATACAGAAGAAAACACGGATGAAGCCATTGCCTGGACATTGGAGATACTCGATAATTTTATGAGGAAAATAGAAAAAACAGAGAGAAATATTGCGAAATACGGGACTCTAAAGGATTTAAAAAGATTGATAAATGAAAAAAAGAGAAAAGGCATTAATCCTGTTAAGTTTAATGTAATAGCAAAAAATATCCAGGGTATGTATGATCAAGTTGAGGCGGAGGCCGGGATCAGCATTGATGAATTAAAATCACAATGGGACAGAATTAACAGGGTGAGGACACTTGTTATTGAAGCCAGGGATGAACTTATAACTCATAATCTGCGATTGGTGGTGAATATAGCTAAAAGCTATATAGGCAGGGGGTTCCCGTTAATTGATCTTATCCAGGAAGGTAATATAGGTCTTATGAAAGCCGTGGACAAGTTTAAATATGAAAAAGGCTTTAAATTCAGCACATACGCAACATGGTGGATAAGACAGGCTATCATCAGGGCATTTATAGATCAGGGGAAAACTATCAGGGTTCCTGTACATATGATGGAGTTCTATAACAGGGTTTCGAGGGCATCCAGGGAATTAACACAACAACTCGGCAGGGAACCCGACAATGATGAGATTGCAAAAAGACTGGGTGTCCCGACCAGAAAAGTAGAAGATGTGTTCAGGGCTATACAGGATCCGATAGCCCTCCAGACCCCGGCAGGAGATGAAAATTCAACACTTGAGGATTTTATCAGCGACAAACATAGTCCTTCGCCATACTCAGATGCTGAAAAAAACGAGATAACAGAGCAGATACTTGATATTCTAAAAACACTAACCCCTAAAGAGGAAAAAATCATAAGAATGAGATTCGGGATAGGGGCCGATAGAGATTACACACTCGAAGAAATAGGCAGTCATCTCTCTATTACACGCGAAAGAGTAAGGCAGATAGAGGCAACAGCCCTGAGGAAACTAAAACATCCAAGCAGGCTCAGGAGATTAAAAGTCTTTACAACCGTATGATTATATATATCCGGGGATCATCGGGTAATAACGAGTTGTTTATGAGAAGGTGTATCAGCATGAAACTTCTAAAGATATTTGTACTGTCGACCGTTTTTATAGGTTTTTCATTTTCTTATGTATGCGCTGCCGGCAATATCGAGAGGGGGAAGGAACTTTTTAATGACCCCGGGCTCGGCGGTTCATCATTCGGGGTCAGCTGCAATACATGTCATCCTGACGGTAGAGGGTTGGAAGGTTCCGGTGAAGCGGATAAAAAGGTTTGGAACAGTTGTTTGGGTGAATTTAAAACCATTGAAGATGCTATAAACGCCTGCATTGTCACAGCCAACAAGGGGCAACCGCTTGATCCGAAGTCAAAAAAAATGAAGGACCTGGTTGCTTATATCAAGTCATTGTCCAGGAAGTTTGAAAAGAAGACGCCATCCAGGAAAAAAGCCCCTGGCCATTAGAATCCGGAACAGATTTGAGGTTGATCTCTGTCGTGATAATTACCGTTTTTCCAGGAAAATTCTCAGGCTGTCGGGTCTTTCAACAGGTTCATAGCATATATTATTTTTGCACGGAACTATATAACCTTTATCTTCAGAATAAACAAAGCTCGAATATGGTATAAAGCTCTCAAGCGCCGCTTCGGCCAGCTCGCTGCCGGACTTTGTATGCATATCAAGTTTTAACATATTAAAATATGCATCAAGCGCACAATAGTAATATCCTGAATGTATGCCCATATCTCTTGCTTTTGCAGAAAAAACCTTAAGTGCAGACTCTGCAGATTGATGATACTCTTCCTTCCCGGTCATATGGTAGAGTTTAAGCATTAAAATAACGGCAACTGCATTTGCCGACGGGTGTGGGATGTCCTCAATCCCCTTGATCCTGATGTCCAGGATCTCCTCTTCTGAATCAAGAAAACCTCCCTCATTATTATCCCGGAACTTCTTTATGCATATCTCCATAAGCTCATCTGCATTGCTCAAATAAGACTGCTCTCCCGTAACTTCATATGCTGCAATAAATGCGTCTATCAGATATATATAATCGTCAAGTACGGCCTTTACCCCTTCAGAGTGATACAGTTCAGTATCTATTAAATGCTTTTTCCTTATCTTCTGAAGGCTTTTCAGGGCAAAATCCTTCATCTTCCCATCCTTTAAAACCCTGTATGCTTTTAGATAAGATGAAATCATCATGCCGTTTAATGATGTATACAATATTCTATCTATAAAGGGGGATTCCCTTTTCATTCTTTCACGGAGTAATTTTCCCCTGCCGGTATTGATTATTTCGATGACATCAATGAGTTCCTTCCCTGTCTTTGCCGCGATCTCTTCAGCGCCCATCGCATCAAACAGGACCTTTTTTGATCCGTCATGTTGCATTGAACCCCGGTCGTTGAAGAAATGAAGTGAAAGCACCATGAACTCCTCATCATTCAGTATTCTTCTGAAATCCTCCTCCTTCCACGTGAAATATCCACCTTCGTCTTCAGGGGTAACGTCGGCATCCTGACTGGAATAAAACCCACCATCAGGGTCTGAAAGAACATCTCCTGTAAAAGCAATTATCCCCTCCGCCACATCCTTAAAATATTTGTTGCCGAACAGTGAATATGCATCTATATAATTCCTCAGTAGCCATGCGTTGTCGTCCGCCATCTTTTCGAAGTGCGGGATTATCCATGCCTCATCTGTAGAATATCTGTGAAATCCGCCGCCAAGCTGGTCATGAAATCCGCCTTTTGCCATTGCTTCAAGCGTTTTTTTCACACAAAATCCTATAGCCTTGTTACCCGTTAAGAAATATCTGTTCATCAAGAACTCCACAGCTCCAGGCATCGGGAATTTGGGTGAGGCACCGAAGCCTCCGTTTTGTGCGTCATATTCAGAAAGAATGCTTTCAACAGCCTGCTCGAGATTATTTTTTTGTATCTCCTCCTGCATCATCGGCTCCGGCTGAAGGAATTCTATAAGTCTGTCTGTAAATTTTGTTATCTCATCTCTTTTCGATCTATAAAAGCGTGCTACTTCTTCAAGCACCTTCCTGAATCCAGGCCTTCCACCTCTGTCTTCCGGTGGGAAGTATGTCCCGCCGAAAAAAGGTTTTTTATCGGGTGTTAAAAATACGCTGAGCGGCCATCCTCCCCCATGCCCCATTGCCGCAACTGCATGCTGGTATCTCCTGTCTACTTCAGGTCTTTCATCCCTGTCGAGCTTTATGCAGACAAAATACTCATTCAACAAATCTGCTATCCCATCATCTGCGAAACATTCACCTGCCATCACATGACACCAGTGGCACCATATTGCACCAGAACTCAGGAATACAGGCTTATCCTCCTGTTTCGCCTTCTCGAACGCCTCTTCAGACCACGGATACCAATCGATTTTCTGGGATGAGGAATGCTTAAGATAGGCTGATTTTTCGTTTGAGAGCCTATTCATTCTTGCGGGAATGACCCCTGATCAGCTTCATTGTCTCTCTCAGGAATGCAGGCAGGTCTGAAGGCTGCCTAGAGGTCACAAGGTTCCCGTCGACAACAACCTCCTTGTCCTCATATATAGCGCCGCATTCCTTCATTTCCTGCGCCACTGATTTATAACAGGTCGCATGCCTGTTTTTAAGCAACCCGGCTGATATCAGAGTCTGCGGACCGTGGCATATCGCCGAAACGGGTTTGTACTTTTCGAAAAAATGTCCGGCAATCCTTAAGGCATCCTTATCTTTCCTTATTCTTTCAGGGGCCTTGCCCCCGGGTAAAATAAGGACATCATAATCATCCGGATTTATTTCATTTAGAACCTTACCGGCATTGACCTCGTATCCGTGTTTCCCTTTAATTTTACCTTTTTCAATTGATGCAACATCCACATTGATTCCTTCTTCTTTCAGACGGTAATAAGGAACGAGCAACTCTGTATCCTCGAAATTATCTGAGCTTATAATCAATGCCTTCATAAAATCATATACTCCTTTTACTGTTGTGGTTTTCTATAACGGAGTAAAAAATTCTTCAGACCACCCCGCCTTCGCCATGCAGATACCCTATAACCTGCTCGGACGGTTTGGGGAGTCCTGCTATCTTCCAGGCCTTGAGAGGATCCATGAAGCGGTGCTGCATGCATTCTTTTTCCTGATGTACATTTCTGCAAACACCGCTGAGAACAGGGAAATGGTTATACTGCTTGTAATATTCACGCAGGAATTTAATGATTTCCATCATTTCTTCCTTCAATTCTTCCACTTCTTCCCTTTCGGCTATGGCACATGCAACCTTTTCGTTCCAGTCATCATAATTCACGAGATAGCCTTCATCATCCAGATTTATTTTCAGTCCGGAATATTCTATTACAGGCATTTCAAACCTCCTTATACAGCCTACTCAGCCTCTTCGAAATTTCTGATAAATTGCCCGATCTGAACGCCGAGATAAATACATTTGACGTCATTCATGCACTCATCGGCATCCTTTTTCTCAAGATGGGTCATGAGTTCATGGGCGCCTTTTTTAAATTTCACGATGTATGCGTTCTTCTCTTTGCTGAAATCAAGATTTACAGAGATGCCATGGCTGGTCACCTCGGGATACATATCTAATATCTTTCCCTTCAACGCATCATCAGTATATGCCATATATAGCCTCCTTATATAGATTACGCCTTGGATATATCCTGCAAACAAGAACCGGCATTTCTTTATCTCCCTTCATATGTCATTAAGGTCTATTCTTTCTTCACTGTCTTGAGGCGCTCTTCCGCTGTTTTCCAGTCAATATTCCTGAAAAATGTTTCGATATAATCGGCTTTTTTGAGTCCGTAGTCGATCATAAACGCATGCTCGAAAACATCCATTACCAGCACAGGATTACACCCTGCCGGATGCGAAACATCGTGCTCGTTTATCCAAAAGTTGAAGAGTTTTCCGTTTGTAAGGTCTTCATACAAAACAACCCATCCAATCCCTCTCATGGAACCTGTTGCCTTGAAGTCCTTTTCCCATCCTTCGTAGCTGCCGAAATCGCATTGCATTTGTTTGCCTAACCGGCCGTATTTATCGATCGTTTTTTTGCCGCCCAGATTTTCAAAATAATATTCATGGAGTCTCATTCCGTTGAATTCCCATCCGAATCTCCTCTTCAGTTCGGCATATTCAGGTGTGCCGGTCTTCCCATCCTTTAACATCTGATCCAGTATCTCCACAACCTTGTTTGTGTTTGTCACATACCCCTGATAGAGAGTGAAATGATTTTTCATCAGAGTTTCACTCAACCCCTTCATACCGATTAATTTGCTGTAATCTTTGGCTTTATACGGCATTTCGCTTGCCTCCTTT
>JBFMDL010000061.1:7602-18305 GCA_040753635.1 Nitrospirota bacterium
GTTTGTGTTTGTCACATACCCCTGATAGAGAGTGAAATGATTTTTCATCAGAGTTTCACTCAACCCCTTCATACCGATTAATTTGCTGTAATCTTTGGCTTTATACGGCATTTCGCTTGCCTCCTTTAGCGGTAAATAATTCATAAAAAATATCTGCAATGGACAAAATGTCGGGGTTCCCTTTCATTTTTACAGCGCCTTTTCTCTCCATAAGCATCTCCAAAATCTGAATTATTTTTTCAAAATACTTTCATAATAATTATTTGATCTTACCCGTAAATATATAATCATTCTCCTTGTTTACCGCATGACAGTCGATGCATCCCTTTACCTTTCCCGAAGCCTCGGCTTTACCGTCCGGGGCATATTTTACCCAGAACCAGTCCCCTGCTCCAGGATTATAGCCCTTTATCTTATACATTACTGTAAGAGCTGAGAATTTCCTGTCAGATGTGTAGTTCTCCTTGACGATAATCGCCCCGTCTTCAAATGGCTTTCTGTTTTTAACAGAATAATAAGCGGAATCATTCAAAAAAGTAGTGAGCAGGGAACCATGCGGCTCTCTGCCTTTGTAAAGCCGTCCCTTGCCAGGCCATAGTTCCCACACCTTGTAAGGTTTATATATGATTATGTAATCATTGAGCTGTGCAGCATCGGCCCCCGGCATAGCTATCTGAGTCTCGGATGGTATTATTTCATGAATTGCAAAAGAAACAGCGGTCAATGCCAGAAGAAATATTGCCATTAACAAACCTTTTATCATTTTCCCCATCTCGAACCTCCCGGATATTTCCATTATTCATAATATATTCACTACGTAATCTCCCGACAATTACGTGACAAAAACCGTGGCCCTCTTAAGCTCATTAAGTTTGCCGAGCAGGTTATGGTGTTTCTGCTCGTCAGCCAAAAGATATGACAGGATATAGCGTGTCACGAACAGTTCGCTGTTCATAAGCGCCTCATCTGCAAGCTCAAGCGATTTGGCCTCTGCTGCCAGATGCCTGTTGAGGCCTTCGGAGAGAGAAGCGAGGTCATCCGGACTCAGGATGAAAGGCTCTTTTGTAATACTGTCAATGAGCATCTGCTGCATCGCCTTATGTTTCTGGGAATCGTGCTTAATCATCTCCATCGTCATCTTGATCAGGCGGTTTTTTGTCTTTTTCATAAGGGAATCCGCATGCGCTATTGTTTCATCCTCCAGCTTCTGCCATTCCCTGATGACTTTCAAAAATTTGCCTGATAATTCGACAGGTTTCTTTTTTGCCATAATAAACCTCCTTCTTTAAATTTGCGCCAGATATTCCTTGTGTTCTAAATCTTTTAAGACCTGTAACAAATCTTTGGTAATCAATGGTTTCATAATCCAATCATTAACGCCGGCCAGTATGCTCTCCATCTTTCTGGATTCATAGAATTCAGAAGAGACCATGAGAACCGGTATCTGACTATATGCGGAAATATTGCGCAGTTTTTTCGTAAACTCAATCCCGTCCATCTCCGGCATCCTGATGTCGGTTACCACCATTTCGATCTTATTAGTGCGCAGTTTTTCCAGGGCATCTTTCCCGTTGACAGCCTCGATCACTTGATAACCCTCTTTTTTTAATATCATGGAAATAAGTTCTCTTACATATAATTCATCGTCCGCTATCAAAATAGTCCTGTCTTTATTCAAATTCTCCCCCCTTTTCGTTACTATTATTCAGTGCTGCATCGCATGCCTGGGTTTTAACACCTTTCTCGGTGAAAAAGCATAAATCCTTTTCCGGTCGATTATCTCATTAACAAGGTTAAGCAACCTTACCTGATCATACAAATTCATACCTGCTATCTCGGCACAGACCCCAAACCCCTCTTCCCTGAAGAATGCGACACTGTCTTGAAAATCTCCTTCGCTCCATAAATCTTCAATTGACTCCAGGATTATTCTTTCAGCAAGACTTTTTAAACTCATAGCACCCTCCTTT
Organism: Nitrospirota bacterium; assembly: GCA_040753635.1. Taxonomy (GTDB): domain Bacteria; phylum Nitrospirota; class Thermodesulfovibrionia; order Thermodesulfovibrionales; family UBA6898; genus JBFMDL01. The sequence continues at coordinate 9,573 of JBFMDL010000061.1, forward strand.
CCGGCCAAGAAATTTAACCATTGAAGGCTCATGCCATTGAATCGTATAAAATCTCATATCCCCTGCTTACTATCATCAGATAAAAAGGACATTTTGTGTGACTTATGCTCCTGCAATATTCCTGAAGCTCAAACAGGCTCGGAGCATATGGTTTATCGCAGGCTTTGCAGCTTGAGACAACCCATTTCGTCAGATACGGACATTTCATTTTATCCTTCTTATCCTTCATCATACATTTACATTTCTCTTGTAGATTTCACATTCTTCATAAGATCCGCCGCAATACTTTATGGCTGACTCTGTGTTAAGACTGTTCATTTTATTGATGTGACAATTATCAAATGGCTTATAAATAAAAGGACACATCTTCTTTTTCCGGTGTATTTGCCCTGATATTCCCTTCTTCCCTGTGCTTTTTGAACCCTCAATATCATGGACCATAATAAATTTTACCTTATGCCATCCTTATACGCCCTGTTTTATGTTTAATATTAAATCAAGAACCGTGCCTGAAAAGGATGGAACTGATTTTCATTTTTTAATAATAAAAATAGATAGTTATGTCGGGGAGCAGGATTTTAAAACAACTAAATCATGCAGAATGGCACAAAAATGTGCCATCACAGAAATGTGTCAAGTCACATTTTGCAGGGATAAAAGATTGCAGGGTTGCCTTCGGGCCGGCCTTTCTGTAAAATGCACTTTCAGTTAAGTCTGCATTCATGTGAATAATGATTAAATCATGTTGATTTGCAGAACTTTTACAGCGCATATGCCTTCCTTTTATGCAACGTTTGGGTTATGTTTTTAATATCTTATACTCTTCGATTTTTCTGTAAAGCGTCCTGCGGCTCATGCCGAGCAAGCGCGCAGCCTTGGCTTTATTCCAATCGGTCTTTTCAAGCGCCTGAAGTATTGCCGGGCTGTCAACATCCCCGGTATTTTTTTGCAAAAAAATCCTGGATTTTCCATACCTTTTAAGATCCGGCGGCAAATGCTCCACGGCAATAGTGGGCTGCCGGCAAAGTATAAATGCATGTTCAATTGAATGTTCAAGCTCTCTGATATTGCCGGGCCATGTATAATCCATAAATATCTTCTGGACCTCGTCGGACACGGCCTCAATTCCCTTGTTAAATTTCTTGTTGAATTTTGTTATAAAATGTTTAACAAGAAGTGGTATGTCCTCCTTCCGGTCCCTGAGGGGCGGTAAATCCAGTTCAACTACTTTCAGACGGTAATACAAGTCTTCCCTGAATTCGCCGAGCCTCACCTTTTCGGAAAGTGACTTATTGGTAGCCGCTATGACCCTGACATCCACCTTAACAGGAGTAGAATCTCCTACGCGTTCAAACTCCATTCCCTGAAGGACCCTCAGGAGACGCAGTTGCATGTTGGGCGACATATCACCTATTTCATCAAGAAAAATAGTGCCTCTGTCTGCCTTCTGGAAACGTCCGATTTTATCATTAACAGCATTTGTAAAAGCGCCTTTGACATGACCAAAAAGCTCGCTCTCAAGGAGATTTTCCGGAAGCGCCGAACAGTTGACCTTGACGAGCGGCCTGCTGCTTCTCACTCCTCTGAAATGTATCGCTTCGGCAACCAGTTCTTTGCCTGTTCCGCTCTCGCCTGTCAAAAGCACGGTTGTCGAAACATCGGCGAGGTTCTCTATAAGCGAATAGATACTCTGCATCTTTTCACTTTTGCCTATGATATTATGGAACTGCTGACGCTCGTCCAGATCCCTTTCGAGATCCGCCAGGCGGGTTTCGTCCCTCACCACCAGAACAGCTCCCGAAAATATACCCTTGCGGTCAAACAGGGGAGATGTTGTAATGGTCACAATTTGTCTGTTGCGGCGTTTGTGATGGCATTCCACCCGATATATTTCAACAGACCGCTTTTTCTCGATGGTCTCCTCAACAGCCTCAAGACATTTACCGTTGCAGTCATTCGGCAGTGAGCTGAACAATTTCCCGGTTGCGTCCCTCGATAATCCACAGATATTCATGGCAGCGTGATTTATCTCAACCATAATTAAATCCCTGTCTATCATAATAATTGCGTCCTTAACACTGCTGAATATAGCATCGAGATTCGAACGGTATTTCTCGTTCCTGTCAAGCACGGTCTTATACTGCAAAGCCATGCAGGCAATATGCTTTACTTCGTTCTTTCTCACCGGCTTTGATAGATAGTCAAATGCACCGAAGCGGACAGCATCTGTCGCTGTCTCAATGTTCGGGTCGCCTGTAATCATTACCACAGGACAGTTAAAATTCCGCTCCTTGACTTCCTTTAAGAAATCAATCCCGCTCCTGCCTCCGAGGATAATATCAGCGAATATCAGATCAAACTCACGCTCTGACAGCAGCCCCACAGCCTCATTGTAGTCTTTAGCTGTAGTTACATCATACCCTTCTTCAGCCAGAAAGTTTTCGAAGGTGAACCTTATGCTCTTTTCGTCATCAATTACAAGGATTCTTTCATTCATTTATTCGTTCTATCCATCGTCGCTGTCCAAAATAATTTCAGATATATATAAGAAGGCTGGATGTTGAGAAAACAGAATAACGACACCCTGAAAATCAATCCACAAACAATTACAAAATAACACAAATACAGAGTTATCGTTAATACGTTTATTTAACAAAGTCGGGGTCTGACATTTAATAATCATGTCGATTTATTCTGTTTTCGAGGCATTCCGCCTTCTGTAAAGATTTATTCGGAACAAGTATGCTATCCATATGTATTTGCCGGCAGATCTATTATTATATTGGTAAACTCACCTTCGGCGCTCTGTATCTTAAGCCAGCCATTATGGTCGCTGACGATGCCGTGACTTATGCTCAGGCCCAACCCCGTGCCCTTTCCGGCGGGTTTAGTTGTAAAAAATGGATTCATCACCTTGTCTATTATATCTGCAGGAATTCCATGCCCGCTGTCGTAGAATGAAACTCTCACATATTCACGCTGGTCATTTATGACCTTTTCACCTGAAATCCTGAGTATCTTATTCCAGTGTGTTTCAGGGTATTTCTGGTTCAGGGCATATCTTGCATTATTTATGATATTCAGAAAAACCTGCTGTATCTGCTGTGAATGAGCGGTTATTTCAGGGAGATTCTGAGGCATTTCCACGATCAGATTTATGCCGTCTTTCCTTATCTGCGCCTCTGTTAGGGCAAGCGAGTCAGACAGTATATCATGGATGTTGACAGGACTCTTATCCTCTTTCCTGTCACGTGCAAAAGAAAGAAGGCTTTTTACTATATTGGCGATACGCTCGCCTTCCTCGATGATCTGATTTGAAATGTTATTATCTGTACTGCCGCGCCCGCTTCTGTCGGACAGCATCTGTGCATAATTGATGATGCCGTTTATCGGATTGTTAATCTCATGAGCAATACCGGCGGCCAGTTCGCCAAGTGACGCAAGGTGACCGGCCCGGACAGCCTCTGCCTGCAGGTTGACCTTTTCAGTAATCTCACTCGTTACGACTATGACATTGATTACATTCTCATTTTCGTCTTTTAGTGGGAATGCCCTTATATCAAAAAACCTCCCTTTGCGTGTAGAGATATGCGCAATATTCGCTTCCCCGTTCAGAAAACTCTTTATTGCCGGACAGTATTCGCATGGTTCGGAGCGATTGTGCCACAATTCATAGCAGTATTGCCCGGTCAAAAAAGGCACCTCTTTGCCGAGCATTAATGAAGTGCCTTTATTTACCCACATCATTTTCATGTCGGGAGACAACAAAATTATAGAATCAGGAATGGCGTTCAGAAGCGTGTTGAATTCCTGGGAAAGTTTTCTGTATTTTCTTTCACTTTCCCGCAAAGATTCACCTGCCTTTTTCCGCTCGGTTACATTAAGCAGACTCAGAACCAGCCCGATTACCTTGCCTTCAAGATCCTTCACAGGCTGGAGCGCCCAGTCCCAGTAAGTCACCCCGCGTTCCGGATAGTCTTTGTATTCAAAGGGTTTTTCATAGACGAAATACGGCCTTCCTGTCTCTACAACCTTTCTGAAAATCGCCTCATTCTCTTCATTAGGATAAAGGTCAAAATGGTTTTTCCCTGTAAAAAAGTCTGCGTCGCGGCCATCTGTCTCGGCGTATGTCCGGTTTACGCGGATAAAGTTGAACTCGCAGTCCAGGTAAGCGATAAGCAAGTGAACGTTCGAGAATATTTCCTCCAGCAGTTCATTCGTCTCGAGAAGCGCCTCCTCGGCACGCCTTCGCTCCGCTATCTCTGTTTCGAGTTCTTCATTTGTAAAAATGAGCTCGGCAGTTCGCTCCGCAACCAGTTTCTCAAGCTGTTTGCGGTATTTTTCGAGTTCGTTTTCTGCTATTTTCCGGCTGGTAACATCCTGGACTGTACCAAGGATCTGTCTTACTGAGCCGTCTTCTGACCTTTTAAATATAATATTTCTGATGTTTACCCAGCGCCATTCACCACAGGCGTGCTTAACACGGATCTCAATGGCGACTATGTCATCGTCTTTTGCGGCAAAGAGCTGTTTGATATGTATATATACATTCGTCAGGTCCCCGGGATGCACGAGTTTCGGATACAGAGCATCACCCATGTTTCGGATATCATCCTGGGTATAGCCGAGTGTAAGGCCGAGTTGATGATTTGCATATACAAGATAGTTTTCTGCAATATCGAATATGAAGGTAATATTGGGAGTCGATTCCATAATCTGGTTGCTGAAACGCTGGCTCTCGATCAGTCTTGCTTCAGCTATCTTGATTTCGGTGATATCCCTGGCAACATGGACAGATCCCTCAATCTGCCCTTCGGGATTATAAATGGGGGATACAGTAACAAGATAGTGGCTTTCGAGGCTCTCCTCGTATATTTCAACCGCGTGTTCCTTACCGTCCGCCAGCAGCTGCGCGTAAGGACAGGACGGGACAGGATTTCTGCTTTTGTGCATAAACTCATAGCATTTCCGGCCCAGGATATTTTCAGGATCGATACCCAGTTTATCGATCGTAGCCCTGTTAACGCGCATGATCCTGTATTCCTTATCCAGTATCATGACAAGATCCGGCATCGTGTCAAAGGTTGTCTCCCAGTCTTTCTTGGCCCGGATAATTGCATCATCCGCGAGCTTCTTCTCAGTGATATCCTCGAAAACAGTGACAAAATAGCCTCTTTCAGGACTATAGGCAGAGATTGAATACCACTTCTGCAAATACTCTGAGTACTGTTCGGTTATTAGTTCTTTGCCTGTCAGTGCGACTTTGCCATATTCCTCTATCCAGTCAAAGGCTGATTCACGAATCCCGGGTATCACTTCGGTGACCTTTTTGTCTATAACATCTTCTCTTTTCAGACCGGTCAATCTTTCAAAAGCGCTGTTGATTTCAAGAAATATATAATCTACCGGATTGTTATTTTCATCTGCGATTATCTTGTGGTATGCGAATCCGTTCAGCATGTTTTCAAAGAGCGACCGGTATTTCTCCTCGCTTTCTTTTAATGCCTCCAGAGTTCTGCTGTTCTGGAGGGATACGGCCGCAAGCTCACCGAATGCGGAAGCCATCCTCGAATCGTTATCAGTAAACCCGCCGGGCTTGTTGGCAAGGCCGAGCAGACCGACAACTTTTCCGTTCAGCATCAGCGGCGCAAACAAGACATTACTCAGGCTTGCATGTCCTTCAGGCATATATTTTATCCATTCGCTGTCGGCAAAGTCGTTATTGTAGACTGCTTTTCCGGTACGATACGCTTCGCCGCGAAGCCCTCGTATAGGCATTGGAAGCGATGGGTCGACATTGCAGGGGAGCCCTCCGGGATCCAGAAATACGACTTCATTTTCGGTGCCGTCTTCAGACAGCAAGGCAACATATCCGGCTTTTGCGCCGATCAAACTCTTGCACGACTCAAAAATAGCCTTTGCCGCATCTTTAAATACCCGGTACTCCAGGACCGTCCGTGAACCATCAAGCAAAGCTGAAATTTCATGCCGGTATAATTCTGATTTTTTTGTAGCGCTTTTCCCTGAACTCACAGGTTTCTTTTTCATCTGAAAATTTTTCCCTGATGTCCGAAAAACTGTTGAAATATCTTTATTAAGATAAAGGGCTCCGGTTGTTTAAACATAACAGATTTTTTACAAGTAATACAAGGTTAAGTCAGAATTTAATTTATCTCCGGACAATCAATCTTCCATGTCCGGTTTTTTTGTCTTAAAGCTCAAAGAAACTCTCTGTAATTGCTATCCCGATATCAAGATCGTCCATCAAAACCTCTTCGACCAGATACCCTTTAAGGTCATATGCCGACACCTTCAAAGGCAAAAATGTCTTTTTATCAAGCCATAAAAGATATCGGTGGATACCATCGACCACGAAATCCGGGTTGCCCTCAACTCTGACCAGCATTGCAGGTTTGTTGCCGACAGCCTCTTCCCCTGCTACCTCTGTTTTTCCGTCAGCCTGCAGCTTCTTAACAGTGCGCAACAAGGAGCCGATATCGGATTCGTCAACAGTATGTCCCCTTGAGCTTTTAATAAGATTGTTGTCGGGATTGAGTGTTAGAACAAAAGGCTTTAAGAAACCGAAGGGTCTTAATCTAACTTCTTTTTTGTAAGGACTATACACAAGGACAGCGCCTTTGTGCGGTTTGATAAATTCCATCCTTACAAAACCCGGCCTTTTATAGTAATATTTTATTTCCTCGGAAGAATCGTTACCCCTGGACCGCAAAGTCACACTGTAAGATTCGACATTTTTATAATTCTCTATGGCAGTTGAAATCGGCTCATGAACTGCTGATGTCATGGCAAGGAGAATAAAAATCGGGAATATAGCGTTATTCAATAATTTCTATAATACCTTCCATCCCTTTTTCTCTATGGCTCTTGAAAAACAGAAATTTCTTGTCACAGTAAAAAGGATATTTTCCGGCTCTCAAGGGGGTAAATTTTATCAATTCCGGATCCTTCCCCATTGTTTTGTTTACATTAATACCCGCCTCCGGGGCATTAATCACAATATTATGAGGCACTATCCCGGCCTCTTTTACAACTGACAACTCAACAGGGACATTCACCTTAACGATAATATAATCCGGTGCAAAATAGTAATCACCCCCTGTAATTTTCACTCTCTGAATTCCGTCAGGATCAACAGCAGCCCTGTAAACTTTTCCTGCCCTTTCCTGTGCAAACCCGGCTGAGGCAAAAATGAAGAATATAATAAGGTATTTGATTAATTTCATCTTTTTCTCCTTTTCTCCGGATATTTCCCTATTATGGAAAGTACTTCTTCATCAGTTAAATCATACCAGTCCCTGTAAGCGTCTGCTACTGCAAAGGAAAACCCTGACCTTATATTAAGGCAGAACAATCTATCCACTTCAGGCAGAATCAAATCAACGGTCCTGTCTAATGCGGTAGGGACAGCAACAACAACTTTCCGGGCTTTCCTCTTTTTTGCGAAACCAACCGCAGACAGCATGGTATAGCCTGAAGCGAGTCCGTCATCAACTATAATAACTCCTCTCTCAGTCAATTCAGGCGCCGGCATGTCGGGCCTGAATACTCTGTTGCGCTGTCTTATTGTCGCCATAGTCTTTTCCACCTGTGCATTAACATCTTTTTCCGACAATCCGAGTTGCCCGAGCAATTTTTCGTTGAATATCTTGTTGCCGTCAGGGTCGACCGCTCCAAATCCTGCTTCTGCATTCCATGGGATCTGCACCTTTCTAACGATAAGAAGGTCTAAAGGCAGGGAAAAAGCCTTTGCTATCTCGAAAGCCACAGGCACACCGCCGGAAGGTATTGCCATAACAATTTCATTGCCTTTTATATCTTCTGCAAGCGCTGCAGCAAGGCGCTGCCCTGCATCGCTTCTGTCCCTGAATACCCGAAGCCTGCCCCGCAGCAACGCATCCTCTATAAGTTCACCGGCAGTCCCCATGATAAAAAGACTATCACAAAGGGGTAATCCTTGCGGACTACCCCCATCCCCCCCTGTGCACACTTTAATGTCAGTGCTCGACACTTTAGTTCAATTGCCCCTGTGTCAACCGGTATCAAATACCTTCGCTCCCTTCTCATGCTATCACTATAATACTTGCTTTTCATCTATCTTTATGCCTAATCCATCTGCTTTATAAGCGTTTTCCCATCTATGTTCCACCCTGTAAAAGGGACATATCTTATATCTGTTACCCCAGCAATACTCCTCGATCTCAAAACGGCTCGGGACATAAACTTCGTTGCCCGCCCCGCAGCAAAGGACATAAATACCTTTTAATAACGGACAGTTCATTTCCCCTGGTTCTTTCTTTTTATTCTTGTCTGATAGATCTCGCACTCTTCAAAACTGCTCAGACAATAGTAGATCACTGAAAATGTATACCTGCTCTCCCATCCCTCTATATAACAGTCCCGGGAAGGGGCCTGGATAAAAGGGCATAAACCTCCTGTTTCTTTATCAGCGTATTTGGATATTTCTTCTTTGAGCATCCCGCCTCCTTTATTTTTTACAGATTTATGTCTTTTATCCGGGCAACTTTCATGCCAGCTATTGCAATGACCGAAGAAATGATTCCGGCAATAAAAGCAGCAGGTTAGAGGGATGATGCCCCGACCTTCGTTGAACAAGGAGCGACTCTGCCCATATCCTAAGCAGCCTCCTCCTTTCCGTCAAGCTTTCTCTTTTCCAGCGCAACAAGCAGTTTCGGTATTTCCCTGTAGCCCCTG
>JBFMDL010000062.1:0-18007 GCA_040753635.1 Nitrospirota bacterium
GTAGAGTAGAAAATCGCGGCAACTACAGAATACTGACAGCCGATACTACGGAGGGGGGTACTACAAGATAACTACCGACAGGACCAAAGGATTATCTTTCTTGGGGCACTTTCAATTATCCCCTACAGCCCTAAAGCGCAGCCAGCCAGCCACTCTGTAAAATGCACTATCAGTTAAGTCTGCATTCATGTGAATAAGAATTAAATCATGTTGATTTGCAGAACTTTTACAGTGCATCTGCCTTCCTTTTATGCAACGTTTGGGTTAATTAATGTAAGGAAGGATTGCAGTCAAGACGAATATCGCCGTCGACTTCATCAACTGATATACCGCGGGTCTCAAGGAATTTAAAAAGGGGACGGCCGAAGTAAAAAAGTTCAACCGGCAAAGTCAGCTCAAATTCGGAGACAGCCTGTGAACGGATGAATAGATCTCTGCGGACAAGCTCTGCAAGTTCCGCGAGTATTTCTACCCTGTCGGCCTTTTTAGTTAAAGCAGAGATCAAGGCTTCAACCTTTTGAACAGAACATTCCTGCTCATGCGCCTCTATTGCCCTTAAGACCGGGTTGTCAGGGTGAATAATATCAATACGGGTGATTGTATCTTTCCCGATGACGGAGATCAAATCGGATGTATCCCAGCATTTTAACAACCGACATTCAAGAGGCCGATGTTCATAAATTATACATGATGATTCTGCCTCGTCAAAAAAACAGCAGGACCAGCCTTTCCCCCGGCCGGCTACCTTGACCAGTTCATAACCTGACGGCTCAATCCCGCAGCTTACAGGTGTGAATGCGGGCTCTCCTTTTCTGACGGTTATCAGATGCTGATAACCTATATGTCCTGAAAGAAGAATTCTCTTATCCTCCTTGTGCAGTGACGGCCCGCCTTTTTTGCAGCAGGTGCCGCACCGTTGGCAATGTGTGATATTTTTAATCATGCTTTATTTTACTGTTCCCTGATTATATAATCCAGCTTGAGGACTGTTTTATCTTCAGCGTAAAAGCCGGGGGGGGAGATAGCTGTAACGGCAAAAAGTTTTATGTAATTCCCCGGCTCATTAATTTGATAATCTTTAAGAATTAGGGCAATATATTTTAATGTATCGAACAATAAAATGGAGAAACATTTCTTATGGTGAAACAAAGTAAATCAAATTATCCCCGGCTTGTCATAGCCGGCATAAGAGGCGGATCAGGGAAGACCATGCTTTCTCTCGGCCTGATATCCGCCTGGAGAAAAAAAGGTCTGTCGGTCGTCTCTTACAAGAAGGGCCCGGACTATATTGATGCGGGCTGGCTATCTTCGGCTGCAGGAAGACCATGCTATAACCTCGACCCGTTCTTAATAAGAAAAGAAAAAATTTTTTCTTCTTTCAGGGAACATTTTAATAAAGCTGATTGCGCTGTGATAGAAGGAAACCGGGGGCTGTATGACGGCATGGACTCTGCCGGGACATACAGCACAGCAGAACTTTCCAGGATGCTGAAATCACCGGTAATACTCGTGATTGATTGTACGAAGCTCACAAGGACAGCGGGCGCCATAGTGCTCGGGATGCAGAGATTTGATAAGAACGCAGATATAAAAGGAGTTGTTCTTAACCGGATAGCAGGCGCAAGGCATGAAAAAATCATAAGAGAAGCTATAGAGATGTACTGCGATATCCCGGTGCTTGGGTCCATACCAAAACTCGCCCGGGATTTCCTGTCGGAAAGGCATATGGGTCTTACACCTTTCCAGGAACACCCGGAGGTAAGGAAGGTTATTTCGTCTGCTTCAGAAGTTGCAGAAAATTATCTTGAACTTGACAGGATATTGGAAATCGCACGGAAAGCTGTTCCGCTCACAAATAAAAAATGCGGTATAAAAGATGAAGATTTTATAATAAAAATCAGACCCGGGGCGCCGGAACTCAAGATAGGGATTATCAGGGATTCGGCGTTCCAGTTCTATTATCCTGAAAATTTTGAGGAGCTTGAGAAAAGAGGAGCAACGCTTGTTGAGATCAGCGCACTAAAAGCAAAAAGTCTCCCTGACATAGATGCGCTGTACATCGGTGGCGGGTTCCCTGAAACCAATGCTATTGCCCTTGCGGAAAACAACTCCTTCATAAGATCTGTGCGTAAAGCTATAGAGGGAGGACTTCCTGTATATGCGGAATGCGGTGGTTTGATGTATCTCGGGAAGACACTCCTGCTCGAAAATAAGTCTTATCCAATGGCCGGTATCTTTCCGGTCAAATTCAGGCTTGAAAAAAAACCTCAGGCCCATGGATATACAATAGTAGAAGTGAACAAGCCAAATCCGTTTTATGCGAAGGGGGTTGTTTTGAAGGGGCACGAATTTCATTATTCAAGGGTTATCAATGAAGTGAATAAAAAGGGACTGAGATTCTCATTCAGGATGAAGAGAGGCAAAGGCATATTCGATAATATGGACGGATTATGCTATAAGAACGTATTGGCAACATATACCCATCTGCATGCACTCGGTTCTCCTGAGTGGGCTGACGGCCTGATAAAGCAGGCGTTGTTATATAAGAAAAAGTCCAATGATGTATGATAAAAGAGAAGTCATCCGGCTGCTGGAAGAAAAAAAATATGCTGATATTTACGGGATAGCGGAAAAAGACGCCGGGAGAATGTTTAGAAGTCTTATAAGCATCGCTTATAACAAAGAAGAGCTGGTATGCTGGAGAGCGATCGAGGTTATGGGGATCATTGCAGGGAAGATAGCAGAAACAAGGCCTGAAGTTACAAGAAACCTCGCCCGGAGACTCCTCTGGATGATGAGAGAAGAATCCGGCAACAATCCATGGAGTGCCCCGGAAATGCTTGGAGAAATTATCAGAAACAGCCCTGAGGGGCTTTCCGACCTGGTGCCGGTTATCGGCTCTTTTCATGAAGAGGATATCCTAAGACAGGGCGTGCTGAGGGCTATTTTCAGGATAGGCGAGGTCAGGCCTGAGTTGATAAAATTTTCAGAGCCGATTATTGCATTGTATCTGAAAGACGAGGATCCTGTAACACGGGCTTATGCCATTTTGATCACCGGAATGTTAAAGTTAAATAAATATGTGGATATTATAAGATCCTTTGTAAATGATGAAAGCCCTGTAAAGATATACAAAGACTCGTATCTTAGAGTTTTTACAACAGGGGAAATAGCCAGACAAACAGTTATAATTTTAAGCGAAAGAGAGAATTAGATCAGGATGGGAAATATGAGAGATAATATTATCAGATGTCCTTTTTGCAACAGTCCGATAGAAGAACCTCGAGAGATAGCCAGCCGTTTTGGCGACATAATAAGCGGTGGGAAATGCGGATGCGGCGCTGTATATGTCTATGACCGCTCAGGACATAATCTCGGTGATGCATATGTGGATGGGCTTAATCTTGCCTGTAATGGAGATATGGACAAGGCATGGAGTCTGATGCCCGGGGAGGATTACGAAATAATTGAATCAAGCTACGATGCAAGGAGGAACAGACTCGGGAGGACATCGGCTTCACGAGGCAAGCTGTCGCCGACTTATTTGTTTCTCCGCCTCAAGAACAGGGAGAAGGATTGAGAATAGCGTGTAAAAATGCCGCCTATAAATTATAAGATTGAAATAAGTCTTTTGTTGAAATTGTTTTTAGGATCATACTTGTCCAAAATAAGACTTTACAGAAGGCGGAATGCCTCGAAAACAGAATAAATCGACATGATTATTAAATGTCAGACCCCGACTTTGTTAAATAAACGTATTAACGATAACTCTGTATTTGTGTTATTTTGTAATTGTTTGTGGATTAATTTTCAGGGTGTCGTTATTCTGTTTCCTCAACATCCCGCCTTCTTATGTATATTTGAAATTATTTTGGACGGCAATGTTTTAGGGTAATTTTTAATAATAAATAAAGATGATTTGCTGATAAGTTTTTTTTATTTGACCGAAGGTATGGATGTGTATTACTGTTTATAGCCTAATCTAGTAACTGACAGAATAGAAAAGCTCAAATAATAAATTAACTTTGGAGAATTTTTTTTTATTGCTTGTTTGGGAATTTATCCCTGCATTGAAATAAAACTAACAAATAGAAAGGGGGAATGACAATGCCGACAATGGAATTTCAGGGAAAACAGATTGAGGTTGATGACGACGGATATATCATTAATCTTGGAGACTGGAGCAAGGAGCTTGCCGAGCACCTGGCGGGAATGGACAATATTACGCTTACAGAAGCTCACTGGGAGATTATAAATTTCCTGCGGAATTACTACCAGCAGTATCAGATAGCTCCGATGATAAAGATACTGGTAAAGGAAATCGGGAAGGTAATGGGACCGGAGAAGGGCAACACCAAGTACCTTTATGAACTGTATCCGGGCGGGCCAGCAAAACAGGCATGTAAATATGCCGGACTTCCGAAGCCTACGGGCTGCGTATAAGATTATTCAGCTGCGGGTAACAGGGATGAGATAAATCTTGAGCCTGTTACCCGTGACTGATTTTAAGTTGCCGAAAATAATTGTAACGAGCTGAATGCCAACATGTTTTTTTTGGGGACAAAAAAAATAATGCAAATATCACCATGGCTGTTTTTTATTATAGGCCTTCTTTGCTTTAAGACTGTAAGGAGCGGCCTATACCGCATATGAACCTAAAAAGTATCCTATCAGAAAAGAAATCCGCCATTTTGGAAAGATGGTTTGATTTGATATTGGAAACTTATCCTCAGGACACTGTAAATTTCATAAAGAGTCAAAAAAACAGATTTGCAAATCCTGTAGGGTCGACAATCTTCCAGGGCATGCAAGGTGTTCTGGATGAGATCATGCAGCAGGAGTTGGATTCTGCAGGAGTGGCTCCATTTCTAGATAATATAATCAGAATCAGGGCGGTGCAGGATTTTAAGCCTTCGCAGGCGCTTTCGTTTATTCCGGATCTTAAAAAAATTATCAGAGATGTGCTCAGCAGTGAAATTATGGATAAGCAGAGCTCTGATGAGGTACGTTTGCTTGAGTCCCGCATAGATAGACTTTTGCTAATATCTTTTGATGTATATGTGAATTGTCGTGAAAAGCTCTATGATATCAGGGCAAATGAGGTAAAAAGAAGCACTTTCAGGCTGCTGCAGAGGGCAAAATTGATGACTGACCTTCAGGAGGATGAAAAGGATAATAACTCGAAAGATTTTATTAACATAAAACGAAAGGAGGCCAATAAATGAAAATATTATTTTCTTTTCTCGCAGTTGTTGTGCTCGTTCTGATTGCTTATGTCGGTGGAAAGACAACAGGCTTGCAGCCCGTATTCGGAATTTATATCCCGTATCTGGCCCTGGTGATATTTATTGCGGGATTTATTTACAGGGTTATAAAATGGGGTCGTTCGCCTGTCCCGTTTCGCATACCAACAACATGCGGACAGCAGCAGTCTCTTCCGTGGATAAAGCAGAACAAGATCGAAAACCCATCAACAACCCTTGGAGTTATTGCAAGGATGGCGCTTGAGGCGTTTACTTTTCGCTCCCTCTTCAGGAATACGAAGACGGAACTCAGGGAAGGAAGGCTTTCATATGGATCTGACAAATGGCTGTGGCTGGCGGGTCTGGCGTTTCACTGGTCGTTTCTTGTTATCCTGATCAGACATTTCAGATTCTTCAGCGAAAATATTCCCGCGGTCATACATTTAATGGAAAGTCTCGATGCTTTCCTCCAGATCGGTGTGCCGTTATTATATATCACCGATATAATACTCCTGGCAGCTGTAACGTTCCTCTTCTTCAGAAGAGTCATCATCCCTCAGGTTAACTACATATCGCTTGCAGCTGACTACTTCCCGCTTTTCCTGATCCTTGGCATAGGTATTTCTGGTGTGCTTATGCGGTATTTTATTAAAGTACATATTGTAGGAGTGAAGGAACTTGCAATCGGACTGATTAGCTTTAATCCTGTTGTGCCTGAAGGGATCGGAGCTATATTCTTCATCCATCTGTTTCTCATTTGTGTTCTTTTTGCCTATTTCCCGTTCAGTAAGCTGATGCATATGGGTGGCGTCTTTATGAGTCCGACAAGAAATCTTGCTAATAATAACCGCATGGTCAGACATATTAATCCATGGGACTACCCTGTTAAGGTCCATACATATGAAGAATACGAGGACGAATTCAGGGATAAAATGAAAAATGCTGGAATTCCAGTAGAAAAGGAGTAAGCATGTCGAATGGTAAAATTCCAAAACCGGATGAGCTGTCGAAAATAGATTTTACTCCTCCTAGAACAGGATGGATGGATACGCCGGCTGTTTTAAAGCAGGGCACCTGGTGTTTTGGTACGAGGCCGAAATATCTTAATATTGTTGGTCTTCCAAACCCAAGGGAATGGTCGCCGGCCGATGAAGACTGGAAGCTTCCCAGAGAGTGGGAAGGTACGGTGCTGGAAGGGATTGCGGACAGGCTTAAAAAATATCGCTCATTTCAACTTTTTATGGATATCTGTGTCAGATGCGGCGCCTGCGCTGACAAATGCCACTTCTTTATCGGTTCAGGAGACCCGAAGAATATGCCTGTTCTCAGGGCTGAACTACTGAGGTCTGTATACAGGAAATATTTCACGATGCCCGGCAAGATATTCGGAAGGCTTGCAGGTGCAAGAGAACTTAATTATGACGTGCTGAAAGAGCTGTGGTATTATGCATTTCAATGCACTGAATGCCGTCGCTGTTCAGTCTTCTGCCCTTACGGCATAGATACGGCAGAAATAACGATCATGGTCAGGGAACTTTTAAATCTGCTCGGTTTGAATACCGACTGGATAATGGGGCCTGTCTCGAATTGCTATATGAAAGGCAACCACCTCGGACTTGAACCTCATACGATAAAGAGCAGTATTGAATTCTTTCTTGATGACATTGAGACTGTAACAGGCATAAAGATTGAGCCTACATTCAACAGGAAAGGAGCAGAGATACTCTTTGTAACGCCTTCCGGTGATCTGTTTGCGGATCCCGGGACTTACACCGCAATGGGTTATCTAATGCTTTTCCATGAACTCGGACTCGACTATACATGGAGCACATATGCCTCAGAAGGCGGAAACTTCGGTTTCTTCACATCGAATGAGATGGCGAAAAGGCTTCATTACAAGATTTACGCAGAAGCCAAGAGGCTTGGAGTGAAATGGATAATAGGCGGTGAATGCGGCCATATGTGGAGACTCATTCATCAGTATCTTGATACATGGCATGGTCCTGCCGATTTCCTTGAGGTGCCCAAATCACCGATAACCGGCACAGTATTTGAGAATGCCAGATCCACCAAGATGGTGCATATCACAGAGTTTACAGCAGACCTTATTAAGAACGGCAAACTCAAGCTCGATCCGAGCCGTAATGATCATCTTAAGATAACGTATCACGACTCATGCAATACCTCAAGGGGAATGGGGCTTTTGGAAGAACCTCGTTATGTCCTGAAGAGCGTTTGCAACAATTTCTATGAAATGCCTGAAAACACGATCAGGGAGCAGACCTTCTGCTGCGGAAGCGGTACCGGTTTGAATGCCGGTGAAAATATGGAAATCAGGATGAGAGGCGGTTTCCCAAGGGCAAACGCCGTTAAACATGTTCGTGATAAATACGGGGTGAACATGCTGGCTAATATCTGCGCAATCGACAGGGCTACACTGAAGGCATCGATGGAATACTGGGTCCCTGATGTGGCTGTCTGCGGCACCCATGAACTGGTGGGCAATGCCATGGTGATGAAAGGCGAAAAAGAGAGGACACAGGATTTGCGTCTTGAACCTCTACCCGGAAAGGAGGGCAGTCAGTAATGTATGACGGAGGAAAAATAATAGCAGGACTGATTATATTTCTGGCCTTGGTGACATTTCCTTTTTACAATAATATAGGGAAGGCCAATGCAAAGCCTGAACCGAAGACAGATACTCCGGAGATTCTGAAATGGGAACAGGAGTACGGGAGAAAGGAATGCATTGAGTCAAAGGAATTCATGAGGCCGAATCATATGCAGATGCTTAATGGCTGGAGGGATTCGGTTGTCCGCAACGGCGACAGGATTTATGTTAATTCGACCGGGAAGAGCTTTAATATGAGTCTTCAAAATACTTGTATGCACTGTCATTCGAACAAGAAGGATTTTTGCGATAAATGTCACAATTATATGGCGGTTGTACCTTATTGCTGGGACTGCCATATAGCGCCGAAGGAGAAGAAGACATGAGTATAAATAGAAGACAATTTTTAAAAATAGCTGGGATTTCAACAGTCTTTGGGCTGGGGGGAGCTTCTGTTTTCAATGCAATAAGCAGAGGCTCGCTTGAGGCTGCTCAGGTCTTGACAGACCCTCAAGCTCTTAAGGCAAAAAGATGGGGCATGGTTATCGATATGAGCAAGTTTGAGACAGAGGAAGATATTAAAAGAGTGAAAGATATCTGTCACAAAATCCATAATGTGCCTGATTTTGGCGATGACAAGATGCATGAAATAAAATGGATATGGCCCGAGACTTTTGAGCACGCCTTCCCGGGTGAGCATGATGAATATTTCCCGGAGGAACTGAAGGAACAGCCCTTTATGGTCCTCTGCAATCACTGCGCCCAACCCGCCTGCGTAAGGGTATGTCCTACTAAGGCTACCTTCAAAAGGGCCGATGGTATCGTTATGATGGATATGCACAGGTGTATCGGGTGCAGATTCTGCATGGCAGCATGTCCATTCGGCGCCAGGAGTTTCAACTGGAAGGACCCTCGGCCTTATATCAAGGAAGAGGATCTGACTTTTCCGACAAGGACAAAGGGAGTTGTGGAAAAGTGCACTTTCTGTTATGAAAGGCTTGCCATAGGTAAAGCGCCTGCATGTGTTGAAGAATCAAAAGGCGGCATTATTTATGGAGATCTGGAAGACCCCAAATCGGAAATCAGGGAAATTCTGAGAACGAAATATACCATAAGACGTAAACCAGGACTTGGTACCCAGCCCAGTATCTATTATGTGATTGATGGGAAGGAAAAGATAGGAGGTAAGGAAAATGTTTGAAAAGGCACTAACCGGAAGTCGAAGTTACTGGACTTGGGTTTTCACACTGCTTGCCATTATAGGAGCAGGCGTTATCGCTTATCTCTACCAGTTTAAAATTGGTTTAGGTATTACAGGAATGAGCAGGGATGTCTCATGGGGGTTTTATATAGGCCAGTTCACCTTTCTTGTCGGTATCGCCGCTTCCGGCGTTATGCTGGTTCTCCCTTATTACCTGCACCACTATAAAAAATTCGGGAGGATAGTCATTCTTGGTGAATTTCTGGCTGTTGCTGCTGTTATTATGTGTGTCCTTTTCATTTTTGTTGATCTTGGCCAGCCTACAAGGGTTATGAATGTCATGCTGCATCCAACGCCCAATTCGGTCATGTTCTGGGACATGGTCGTACTTCTCGGTTATCTCACACTCAATATAATAATCGGCTGGACCGTGCTTGGCTGTGAGCGAAAACAGACGCCTCCGCCAGGCTGGGTAAAACCTTTAATATACCTTTCGATAGCATGGGCGCCGAGTATCCACACGGTCACAGCCTTCCTGTACGCAGGTCTGCCAGGAAGGCATTTCTGGCTTTCTGCAATCATGGCTGCCCGATTTCTTGCATCGGCCTTTGCTTCCGGTCCCTCGCTTTTAATAATACTGGCCCTGATTATCAGAAAATATACCAAATTCGACCCTGGCAAAGAGGCAATTCAATCGCTCGGCAAGATTGTCACGTATTTCATGTTCACAAATGTTTTCTTCCTCGGCCTTGAATTCTTTACAGCATTCTACAGCAATATACCAGGTCACATGCATACTTTCCAGTATCTATATTCCGGATTGGAAGGACACGGCAAGCTTGTACCTCTTATGTGGACATCCAGTATCCTTGCAGTGGCGGCGCTGGGACTGCTTATATTCCCGAGTCTGCGCGAGAAGGAGAACGTGCTTGCTGTGGCTGCGGCATCGGTATTTGTCTCTCTCTGGATTGACAAGGGATTCGGTCTGGTTATCGGGGGATTTATTCCCAATATGTTCGAAAAAGTAACAGAGTATTGGCCGACAGGGCCTGAGATGCTGATCTCAATAGGTGTCTGGGCGATAGGGCTTCTGGTGCTGACCGTACTTTATAAAGTGGCTGTATCGGTTAAGGAAGAAGTTGAATTATAGAAGTGAATATCATGTAGCAATATCTGTTAAGAATTTAAGGAGGATGATGTAATGTATTTGGTAACAATTAATGCAGAAAAATGTGAAGGTTGTGAGGAATGCGCTAATAATTGCCCTGTCAGCGTATTCGAGATGCAGAACGGTAAGGCCACTATTGTGAGTGCGGATTCATGCGAGGGCTGTGAAACATGCGTGAGCGTATGTTCGAGCGGGGCCGTAACACTCAGCGAGATGTAACTAATTGCAATTGAGGATATATTGATAAAAAGCAAGGGGCTTGGATATCCTGAGATATCAAAGCCCCTTATGATTTTCCAAAAAATTCAGCCTTCATTAATTTGAATTTTCTTTAATATTTAATTACAATAATTTTTTGCAGATAAGATTCGACCCGGTTTGAATTATAATGCAAAATAAAACTAACAAATAGAAAGGGGGAATGACAATGCCGACAATGGAATTTCAGGGAAAACAGATTGAGGTTGATGACGACGGATATATCATTAATCTTGGAGACTGGAGCAAGGAGCTTGCCGAGCACCTGGCGGGAATGGACAATATTACGCTTACAGAAGCTCACTGGGAGATTATAAATTTCCTGCGGAATTACTACCAGCAGTATCAGATAGCTCCGATGATAAAGATACTGGTAAAGGAAATCGGGAAGGTAATGGGACCGGAGAAGGGCAACACCAAGTACCTTTATGAACTGTATCCGGGCGGGCCAGCAAAACAGGCATGTAAATATGCCGGACTTCCGAAGCCTACGGGCTGCGTATAAGATTATTCAGCTGCGGGTAACAGGGATGAGATAAATCTTGAGCCTGTTACCCGTGACTCTTGTGAGTAATCTCAAAAAGTAGAATTTCCGAAACTTGTGTGCTTATAGTTGAAACTTGCGAGCATATAGCGCCTTGAATAAGGATCTATCTAAGGGTGGATTTTATAAAGGAAATTGTTTATAATTTAATAAACCATACCGGTTTCATAAATTAAAGGAGGGAGAAGTATGTGGTTAGTATCTGTAGATCCGGAAAAGTGTGAGGGTTGCGAAGAGTGTGTTAATAACTGCCCTGTAAGCGTATTTGAAATGAAAGACGGCAAGGCAGTTCCAGTAAAGGCAGATCTATGTGAAGGCTGTGAGACATGCATCAGCGTATGCACAACAGGGGCTGTAACGCTGTCTGAGATGTAATTCAGAAGGATTTTAAAGCCTTGCAAACGATAAAGTGACGGGCCATGGACGCATTAAAGATCATGGCCCTTTCCATTCCAAAAAGCTATTTAATTCTTTTTGAGATCGTCCTGAATTCTTCTGTCCCTGCTTTTTCCAGAAGTTGAAAGAGTACTGTCTCGGTGCTGGTTATCGCAGCGCCTGCATCTCTCATGAGTTCTATCCCGGCCTTGAAATTATCCTTTGTCCTCGAACAGACTGCATCAGAAACAATATGGACGATAAAATTATTCCTCAGAAGATCAAGACATGTTTGCAGAACGCAGACATGTGTTTCCATCCCGGCAATGATAATCTGTTTCCTGCCTGTCCCGGCTAAGGCAGTCAGGAAAGTTGATTCACCACAGCAACTGAAGGAGGTTTTCTCTATAGGGTCATAATTCTCAAGCGCCTCCTTTATTCCGGCTATGGTAGGGCCCAACCCCTTTGGATACTGTTCGGTAATGAGTATCGGGATTTTTAAAAGCTTTGCTGTTTCTATCAGATGGATTGTATTGTTGAGCACTTTCTGTTTTTCACTCATCACAACAGCAAGTTTATCCTGGATGTCTACAATTGCGAGCGCCGCATTTTCCCGTTTAAGTATGAATCTGTCCATGCCCTTTTTTATTTACCCGTCAGAATATACCCATTTCTATACATTCTTCACTTATTTTTTCACAATCTTTCCTTTACCAGATTATCAACAACAGAGGGGTCAGCAAGGGTTGAGGTATCGCCGAGTTCTTCGACCTGTCCCCAGGCTATTTTCCTTAATATCCTTCTCATTATTTTCCCGCTTCTCGTCTTTGGCAAAGCCGGTGCAAACTGCATTTTATCAGGTGTTGCGATCGGACCTATGACAGTCCTTACATGGCCGATAAGTATCTTTTTTAGTTCCTCCGAAGGCCTCTGACCGTCTTTCAGGGTGACATATACATATATCCCTTCGCCCTTTATTTCATGAGGAAAGCCTACTACAGCAGCCTCTGCAACCGCCTCGTGGCTGACGAGCGCTGATTCAACCTCTGCAGTGCCGAGTCTGTGTCCTGAGATATTTATTACGTCGTCTATCCTTCCCATAAGCCAGTAATCGCCATTTTCGTCAACCCTTGCTCCGTCACCGGTTAAATATTTACCGGGAAATCTGGAAAAATAGACTTCCTTCACACGTTTGTTTTCAGAATCCCCGAATGTCCCCCTTATCATCCCGGGCCACGGTTTTTCGATTACGAGATAACCGCCTTCGTTTACACCGGCAGGGGAACTGTCCTCTTTCAACACTTTTGGTACAACCCCGGGAAAAGGCCTGTTCGCTGAGCCGGGTTTGAGCGTCATGGCGCCGGGGAGAGGACTTATAAGTATCCCGCCTGTTTCTGTCTGCCACCAGGTATCGACAATCGGAAGTTTCCCTTTTCCTACATACTTGTGGTACCACATCCATGCCTCTGGATTGATAGGCTCACCGACTGTCCCGAGAAGTCTTAAGGTTGAGAGATCATATTTGTTGACCCACTCTTCGCCTTCTCTCATCAGTGCCCTGATAACAGTAGGAGCAGTGTATATGATATTAACCTGATGCTTGTCGCATATCTCCCAGAATCTTCCGGGATTAGGGTGAGTCGGAATCCCCTCAAACATCAAACTCGTTGCTCCTTCAGACAGAGGGCCGTAAACAATGTAGCTGTGTCCGGTAACCCACCCTATGTCAGCGGTGCAAAAATGGATATCCTCGTCATGATAGTCAAATATCCATTTAAAAGTAAGATTGGTATAAAGAAGATAACCTCCCGTTGTATGGAGCACTCCTTTGGGTTTGCCTGTTGATCCTGAGGTGTAGAGTATAAAAAGGGGGTCTTCGGCATCCATCTCTTCGGGTTCACAGTAGTTCTTGATATCAGCAGCACTGATCTCCTCATGCCACCAGAGGTCTCTGCCGGGCTCCATATCTATTCCGTCGGTCCTTTTCACAACTATCATTTTTTCTATGGTAGGGCACTCATGCAGCGCTATATCAGCATTAGCCTTGAGTGCCACCTGCCTTCCGCCCCTTACGCCTCTGTCAGCAGTTATGATGAGCCTCGATTTGCAGTCCTGAATCCTGTCCTTTAGCGCCTGGGCGCTGAATCCGCCGAAGACTATGCTGTGAATTGCGCCTATTCTTGCACAAGCAAGCATAGCAATTACAAGCTCGGGGATCATTGGAAGATAAAGTGTTACCCGGTCACCTTTTTTGATATCATGTTTTTTCAGGACATTGGCAAATCTGTTGACTTCATAATAAAGCTGCTGATATGTATATGTTTTATAGGAACCATCGTCAGCCTCCCAGATTATCGCAGCCTTGTTCCTTTTTGGCGTGGATATATGTCTGTCAAGACAATTATAAGAAGCGTTTATTTTCCCGCCCTGAAACCACCTGATCTCGGGCTTTTCAAAGTTATATTCGAGCACCTTGTCCCATTTCTTGTACCAGACTAACTGCTTCTCCGCCATTTCAGCCCAGAACCCCTCGGGGTCATCTATCGATTTTCTGTATATTTTGTTATATTCATTCATACTGTTAATGTGCGCTTTTGCACTTAATTCTTTCGGCGGTGGGAAGGTCCTCTTCTCCTCCATTAAAACATCGATTTTTTTTGCCTCGGACATTTTAACCTCCTGATATTGAAAGTCTTATTCAATACTTTACCACAGATTTTCGCATACTGTTCAGCAAAAGGATTAAAGCTCTTTGTTGAAAAGCATATTTATTTCAAAAATAGACCCCGAAATTCAATATTAAGTCCATATCATACTTGTCCAAAATAAGACCTTACAGAAGGCGGAATGCCTCGAAAACAGAATAAATCGACATGATTATTAAATGTCAGACTTCGACATATCTGTCCAAACGTTCATGCACCTTTGTGTGCCAAAGGCTCATGAACGTTTGGACAGCAATGACACTAATTAAAACATGAATGGCTCTCTAATTTTCCTTCCTGAGTTCGGATAGCTTTTGTTTTGCCTTTTTTGCATGCTCGCTCTCCGGGTATTTTTTTACTACCTCTGAATACAATTGCATCGCATGCTCTCTGTTGTTCTGCAGTTCCTCGAACTGAGCTGTATCATAAAGTTCGGCGGCCTTATCTCCTGTACATCCGGCAGATAAAAAAGCAGCGAGCATAAACAGAACGATGATCGGTTTTTTCATTAATCCTCCGGTTCTTGCTGAAGTTTCTTGCAGAGCTCCGCAACACGGGACCCAAGCTTAAATGCGTCTGAAGCAGCGTTTTCATCGGGCGCGCCGACACAACCCACGCCATAGTGGCCTGAAGCGCTCATCGGATCGCCGACAATAATCATGCCGTAGATGAGCATGCACTGAAGGATGGACATGATGGTTGTTTCCTTTCCGCCGGTATGATGCCCGCCTGTGGCAAAGGCAGCGCCGACCTTGTTCTCCATCTTCCTGCGGATTCCGACAAATTCGTCAAAGACCTTTTTAAGTTCCCACGCCATGACGCCGAAATATACAGGAGATCCCGCGATTATCCCGGCAGATCCGGTAAAGTCGTCTTTGTCGACCTCCTGAGCGCTTTTGACTACAGCCTTTACACCTGCGGACTCAACACCTTTTGCCGCCTCATGTGCAAGCTTTTTTGTGTTTCCCCCCTTGGAAAAATAAAGAACCAGAACCTGCATACTATCCTCCTTGATTTTCTGAGACCAAATGTTACTCCTCAGTTCATTAGTAAGCATACACGCAATCCCCTTATTCGTCATGCTGTCAGGTCCCCCATGCAACTTACTCCAATCTTCCCTCCTGCCTCAGTCTTGCGATAATGTTCTGTATTTGCGGCAGGACTTCAAGGGCTGCCTTTTCGCCTTCGAGA
Source organism: Nitrospirota bacterium (assembly GCA_040753635.1). Lineage (GTDB taxonomy): Bacteria > Nitrospirota > Thermodesulfovibrionia > Thermodesulfovibrionales > UBA6898 > JBFMDL01. Next base: position 15,297 of record JBFMDL010000062.1, read on the forward strand.
ACAGCCTCATGCCTCTTTTCGAAATCTGCAGAGCCTATATGACCTACCCTGGGCTTTATCACAACATCCGCCCCGGCAAGTTGAACCGCTGCAAGCCGTGAATACATGATATTTATTGCCTGCAGAATGGTATCAATGGTGCCCTCCGGATTTTTTGTGTCGAGGTCAGAGGAGATATCGACAGCAATGACAATATCGGCGCCGTATCTTCTTGCAGCATCCACGGCAACAGGACTTACAACACCTCCGTCCACATACATTCTCTCTGAAATCCTGGCAGGCCTGAATACACCCGGGATTGAACAGCTTGCCCTTACTGCAGCCCCTGTATTGCCTTTTCCAAAGACAACCTCCCGGCCGTCTGGAATGCTGGTTGCAACAGCATAGAAAGGTATTCTCAAGTTCTCTATCGGGGTATTTCTCAGAATGCTGTTTATATAATCCTCGAGTTTTTCCCCTTTTATAAACCCGTTATCCGGGACTGCCAGATCAATAATATCCGTTTTCTGAACTGAAAGGGCCATCTTCTGAATCTGGAAGGCATTAAACCCATAGGCATAAAGGCTTCCGACAAAACTGCCGGCGCTGGTGCCGACAATCATATGAACAGGAGTTTTATTGGTTTCGAGCACCTTAAGTACCCCTATATGTGCGAATCCCCTTGATGCCCCTGCTCCGAGAACTACGGCTATCCTGGCCGCTCCCGGCGGAGGCTTAATCTCCTTCGGGGCGCATGAAGCTGAAAGCGCCATAAACAGCATAATGGCGATGTTTAGAAAATTACCGAGTTTAAATATGCCCATCATTTGAATATTTTACTATTATAGACTCGATGCCTTCTTTTTGAAAGAGTGCATCTGACTGAGCCGACGCCTGCTTGCGGTCATCAAATTTTCCTGTAAAAACCCTGTAACGGGTCTTTTTGCCGGGCCTGGTTTCTTTTTGAATAAAGACATCGTATCCCTTCCGTCTTAATTTTTCGGTGAGTGAAACAGCATTGTTTTCGCTTTCAAAGACGCCAAGCTGAACCGAATACATCTTTTTCTCTATCGGAGGTGGATTTTCATGAGACAATGATTCAGCGGAAGAGGATTCCGTCCTATCCATGACAGGGTGAAGGACTTCCGTTTTGAATTCGCCCGGGGGAATAATTTCTTTTTTGGGATCGTAATGCTCTTTCATGCCCGCGCCGGCGGGAGTGACTTCAGTTTGTGCTGTTGCTGTTTTATCTGCAGGAACGATTTCTTTTTTCTCTGTATCAGAGGGAGATGTCTTTACGGGTACGCCGGGAGGCGGGAAAGGAGCAACTTCCTTTTTGCCAAGCTGGCTGAAAAGTTTATCAGCCATTACCGGATTCAGTCTTTTCAATATCGTGTAATTCTTCAGGAATTCAAAGCCGTTGTCCCGCAATAAATAGATAGCACCAAGTCCATAATAAGGCTCTGCATAATCGGGATTAATATCGACAGCCCTGAAGAAAGCCTCTCTGGCCTCTTCATATTTTTTTGCAGTAAAAAAGGCGGTGCCGAGGTTGTAATATGCGGTCGCGCTGTCCGGGTTTCTCTCTGTTTCAGCCCTGGCTTCCTTGATCTTGTCAACACCCGGATCCGGTTCGGAACCCCATGCAGCAGCGATGTGAAAAAATATTATGGCAATTAAAATAAAAACTTTAACTATCATGATTTATTATTTTCTGTAGAAAACACTACCATTTTTTTATAATTCTGAACAACAGCGTCATTCCGGCAACAACCGGTATTCCTCTTTTTTCTGTTTTTCCAGGTCCGTATCCTCTTCTCTTTGTTTCCTGAAGCTGTATCATATCCTGACACATGCTTTCAGGAAAAGCTTAAAAAATTTTCTGCCCTGAAACAAGGTTCAATAATCTTTGGAAGGATTCCAGAAAGTTGTGACTGTCTCGCGAGTAAGCCCTCTGTCTAATGAGAGGGCGCCGCCTCCCTTTATTATAAGCGCGAGAGCTATCCCGACTATTAGAATGTGAAATTCAAAGCCCTCGCCTTTTTGCTGTCCAAACCAGTTCATGAAAAATCCGTTCTTGAGGTGGTTCATATATGCGCACACCCCTATGTTTACTGCTATGGCAAGAGCGGAAATCCTTGTAAAAAGACCGAAGACAAGCGCTATTGATCCCAGGAATTCAGCGGCCATGACGAGAAGGGACAGAGGCGCGGAGAATCCCAGCGACTCATTGAAGATCAGGATGGTTTTTACTGCGCCTGCCCCTCCGAACCAGCCAAGCACCTTCCGGGCTCCGTGGGCGAATATAACACCGCCCAGAGTCAATCTCAAAACCAGCGATACTATATTGTTATCCGTTTTTAAAAGAGCCTTAAGCATATCAAATTTCAGCCCTCCATATTCATATCCGGTTCACACTTTCCGGCATATAAACAATCTCCTGCATAATTACATCATATCAAAGAATTGCAGCAATGCAAGTTCCGGGAGATAAAAACTGAAAATCCGATTATCTGCGCCATGAAAAATACTTGCCTTCGTATATTGAACTTCTAAGCAAAAGCATACTTGTCCAAAATAAAACTTTACAGAAGGCGGAATGCCCCGAAAACAGAATAAATCGACATGATTATTAAATGTCAGACCTCGACTTTGTTAAATAAACGTATTAACGATAACTCTGTATTTGTGTTATTTTGTAATTGTTTGTGGATTGATTTTCAGGGTGTCGT